>JBEVEQ010000195.1:0-9356 GCA_040512715.1 Paenisporosarcina sp.
CGTTATCCGGCCTATTATTTATCATTACACTATTATTAGTTCTCGGGTATTATGCTGTAACTAATCGCACTAAAAACCCGTTAAGAACGGGGGTTCCAAAATGAAAGACATCATTCGTGCAGTAGTAATTATCGTGGTTTCTTGCGGACTTTTGTTTTATACTCACTCAAAACTAAGTGAAAGCTCTGGACGCACAGGAAAAGATACGATAACTGTTTATAACTGGGGAGAATATATCGACTCAGAATTAGTTACAAAATTTGAAGACGAAACAGGCATCAATGTTATTTATGAAACTTTCGATTCAAATGAAGCCATGATGACCAAGATTGAACAAGGTGGAACAGCTTATGATGTTGCCATGCCTTCTGAATATGCAATTGAACAAATGAAAGAAAAAGATATGTTAATACCGATTGATCATAGTAAAATACCTAATTTGAAAAACATTGACCCCTACTTTTTAGATTTACCTTTTGATCCGGGCAATGAATATTCCATTCCATATTTTTGGGGTACTGTAGGAATTGCCTTCAATCCCACCTTACTCGATGGACAAACGTTTGAAAGCTGGGATGATTTATGGGATACATCGCTAAAGGGTGAAGTCATTTTAGTCGATGGCGCTCGTGAAGTTTTAGGGATGGGGCTAAATAGTCTTGGGTATTCGTTGAATTCGAAGGATGAAAAAGAGCTGAGAGAAGCAACGAACAAATTAAAAACACTGTCACCTAACATTAAAGCAATCATTGGTGATGAAATTGTAGAAACATTACGAAGAAATGAAGCATCTGTTGCTCTAGTATGGTCTGGTCAAGCCGCAGATATCATGTATGTGAATGAAGACATTGATTACGCCGTACCAAAAGAAGGCTCCAATCTATGGTTTGATAATATGATCATTCCAAAGACAGCTGCAAATGTGGAAGGTGCACATAAATTTATCAACTTCATACTAGATGCAGAAAACGCGGCACAAAATGCAGATTATGTTGGCTACTCTACTCCTAACGAAAAAGCAATTGAGTTGATGGATCCAGAAGTAACGGGTGATGAACGTTTCTATCCGACCGAAGAAATGCGTGAACGTCTCGAAGTTTACGAAAACTTAGGATTAGAAACGCTCGGCACATATAATGAATTGTTCTTAGAATTTAAAATGGATGCTCAGTAATGATTTACATGCATACGAAAAACCTGTTCACAAGTGGAACAGGTTTTTTATGTTTTTAAATGGAGGTTGCATACAATTACAACCAAGAACGCTGTTTTTCTAACGAAGATGGTAATAATTCTAACTGAGATTGCCAACACTCTAACCAAGAACCAAAAAATTCTAACTGAGATTACACATACCGCTCATTTTTTACCCAATTGTTCTGATGGTAATTTTTTAGTTTTGTGGTAAACTTTTAGATACTCGAAACAGTATGAGCAAGAAAGAAGGATGTAATTATGGCGAGTAATTCAAATCGCTTTGCACTATATGTACTAATGTTTAATATGTTTATCGCGATGTCTGGGATCGGACTTATAATCCCCATTATGCCTGAATACTTAGATACATTTGGAGTGGCAGGACAAGCTTTAGGTTTTCTGATTGCCATGTTTGCGTTTTCCCAATTTTTATTTTCACCCTTAGCTGGTGACTTGTCAGATAAATTTGGTCGAAAGTACTTAATAATTGTAGGTCTCGTGATTTTTGGGTTATCTCAATTAATGTTCGGTATGGCTTCAGATTTGTGGATTTTGTTTTTGGCCCGCTTTTTTAGTGGTGTAGGCTCTGCTTTTATTGTTCCACCGATGATGGCTTTTGTGGCAGATATCACCACTGAAGAAGAACGAGGAAAAGGGATGGGATTACTAGGTGCATCCATGTCTCTTGGCTTCACGATTGGACCAGCAATTGGAGGATTTTTAGCTGAAGTTAGCTTACGTTTCCCCTTTTATGTGGCGACAGCTGCAGCACTCATTTCTGCTGCTATTTCCATGTTCGTCTTACCTAATACGAAGCCATCTATTGTACAAGTAGGAATGCTTCAAAAACGTGAGAATTTATGGGTTCAAATGAAGAGATCCACAACGACCCCCTACTTTATCATGTTGATTGTCGCCTTTGTGTTCTCTTTTGGTTTAGCAAACTTTCAATCAACCATTGCCTTATACGTGGATAAAAAATACGCATTCACCCCGAGAGATATTGCAATTCTAATAACCGTTGGAGGATTTGTAGGAGTAATCGTTCAGACCTTTGTTGTTAACAAATTGTTTATACGATTTGGGGAGCATAAAGTTATTCTTGTAAATCTTCTCATCTCGGCAGTTGCAATGATTAGCGTCCTATTTGTAGATGGATTTTGGCCAATATTGATTGTTTCAAGTGTATTCTTTACAGCTGCCTCATTGCTCCGCCCAGCAGTTAATACATTAATTTCAAAACAAGCTGGTAGTGAGCAAGGATATGCAGCTGGGATGAACAACTCATATATGAGCTTAGGAAACATGGTCGGACCCGCGCTTGCTGGGATTCTTTTTGACATTAATATGAGTTTCCCTTATATTGCCGGAACGGTTGTCTTATTAATTTGTTTCTTTATCGCTTCTTCAACGAATCGTAAACCTTCACTTATACAAGAAACCTAAAAGGTGGATCCAAGACATTAGCTCTTGGATCCACCTTTTTTTTGTTAAGGCTAAAATAGGGTGCCACAATTTACCTTTTTCGCTTTCCTTTTAACAACTGTGATACATTTGTTTGTTCAATTGATTCCAGATTGTTTGGTTTTTGTTTAATAAATCTGTATGGAATTGTTGACAACATCCTCCAACCAAATCTTCTTAAGGTTATATCCATGAAAAACAGCAACATGGCTAGCAATACTAACCACTGTTGAATACTTTTAGATTCGGAGCTTTCATATTTAATATCCCGCATAGCTTGTTCAGCAGTAGAAATAACCTCTCCTCCTGTGCGGTGTGCTATATCTGATAATAGACCTTTGTTCGGAGGCTGGATTTTATATTCATCGCTATACGGAACCGAAATCCCTGCCTGATACATACCGTTTTGTTCATTTGAAATGCGCAGGAATATGAGTCCAGGATCCGCTTCAAAAGAAACGCGACTTTTACCTGGTGCAATGGGTTCTGATAAACTCTCTAATTCCTCACCCGATTCATTCACAGCAACAATATCCAAAAATGATGATTGTCCAGAAGAATCTAGTACTGTATAGGAACCATCTTCCGATTTTCGGATATCAAAAGGAACTTCACTATACGATGGCAATAATCTAGATACTGACGTATTCCAAAAATTCCCCCATTGATCGAAGCGGGCAAAATCACCACTCCATGCGCCGCTTGAATCTGATGTATAAGCAATCGTTCTTCCTAGTCCATACATCCATTCAGCTAGAACCGGATCTTCCTTAGTACTTTCTGCAATGACAGATGCAGTTTGTTTTGCAGTAGTTGCAATGTAGGCATTAATCTGTGGAACTCCTTGTTCAAATAAACTCATCCAAGCAGGATCGCCTTGAATCATTGGGTAAAAAGGATTGTCCTCAATATAGGTTCTTGAAATCATAACTGTTTCTCTTGATAAAATTGCTGGAATTGTACTTTCATCCGTTACATCATAAAATCGCCCAGTACCCATTTGAGACAGCGATTCTAGTAAGGAACGATCTGCATCTTGACCAATCGCAACTGTTGAAAGAGTTATGTTATCTCCTAAACCGTCAGCAATAAGTGTTTCGTAATCATTTTGTGTAGCAGACTGTCCATCCGTCAACAAAATGATATGCTTTCGCTGAAGTTTCAAATCAGATAACCGTTCATAAGCGAGTTCTAATCCAGGGTAAATTTCTGTACCGCCCCCAACGCCAACAGACAAGATTTTTTCCAGTGCGTCTTCTTTGTCGGTCAACGTTTTCGCTTCGATGATTTCCCAAGGCTTATCATCAAAAGCAATAAAACCTAGTGTATCGTCTTCTCGTAACAATTCGACTGAACGAGCAGCCGCTTCTTTTGCTAGCTCAAATTTATTCCCCATCATACTTCCCGATCTGTCCATAACGATGATTAGTCCGAGTGATGGCAATTGTTGTTTCCCCTTCACTTCCATTTCAACAGGAAGAAGCTTTTCAACAGGCGTTTTAAAATAACCACCTAACCCAAAGCTATTATCTCCCCCAACCATCATGAAGCCAACACCAAAGTTTTTTACAGCTTGCTCAATCACCTTCATTTTGTCTTCCCCAACTAAATAGCCAGGTACATTATCAAATATGATGGCATCATATTTCAAGTAATTAGATAGGTCGAACGGTAAATCAGCAGCTGTAATGCTGTTGGTGCTGATTACCTGCTGATCGATAAAGGTTGGGATTGGGGATGCTACCTGATCATTACTGACAACTAACAAACTTGGAGCATTCTCAACCATAGTTACACTGGTCAATTCATTATTTTCCAATAATGCATCTTCTGGTAAATTCAATTGGATTTCGTATTTTAATAAACCTTCCCCCTTTGAAGCATGACGAAGTGTAAATGTGTTCGTTCCGGATTGAATTTCTACTGATTGTGACAAAAGAAATTCATCATTTTCAGAAAGAATTAGTTCACCTATGACATCTTTTGTTGATTCAACTTTGACGATCAGTTGCTGCTGCTCGCCTTCAAAAGCAACAGGAGGAGTCTCAAAACTTGTGATAGCAGCATCATCCGATTGTGGTCGGTTTAACACATACGTATCAATTTCCACATGACTTCCTGTCATTCTCGCTAGTTGTTCATGGACAGACCCGCTATTTTCTAATCCATCTGAGAGCAACACAACTCTCGTAGCCTTTTGTTGCCCTGCTAAATTGGTGGCCAACTGAATGCTTTTTGCAATATTTGTTTTTCCATCTTGATTGGAACTTATAAATTCCGGTACATCTTTTGTTTCTAATGACAAAGGTGCCTGTGTTTGGAACGAGTCGTCAAATGTATACAATCCTATTGATTGGTGGTCTTTCTTTTTTGCAAGAGATTGCGTGAGAAATTCTGTTACTTGTTGTTCAGTTCCTTCTGTTGAAGCTGATTGATCAACCACTAACAGAATTTGCTCTTCTTTGATTGGCAATAAAATCATTGGTCCTGTCATCGCAAATATGATGAGACAAATAGCTGTCGCTCTTAGACCAACAATAATTTGTTGTTCACGTGTTAAGTATTTGTTGTGTTTCCACCTGTCATATACGAAATAAGCAAGTGGAAGCAAAAAAAGGAGTAACCAAATAGGGGATTCAATTCGTAAGTCCACGACGTCGTTGCACCTCCCATTCAGCCAGTAATAAGAGAACAATGAGAAGCAAGAACCATGCAACTAGTGGAGTTTGAATAGTTTCCTTCAGATTGGTATCAGAAGATGTTCCAATCGTAAACGAAGTACCTGTTCGAATCTCTTTCTCTTTTTGCTCTAACAAAACCATAAACTGTTTTTCTTCATCCCCAGATTTCAATGAATAAATGCCAGGTTTAGCTGGTGCAGAGAATTGACCTCCTTGTTGAACAGATGAGATGTATTCATCGGATTGAGAAAATACTTCCCACTCTTCATCCTCTTCGTCTGCAACTAGTGAGATCGACTTTTTTTCCTTTGGTGAAAAAATGCCTAAATAATCACTATCCTTAGACATTTGCTCTTTTGCACTCCATAAAAACAATGGAAAGGATGGATGCAAAGGCCAGTCAGTCATTTGGACATCGGAAAGAATAATAAGATCCCCTCTGTCGCTTCGTTGGATGAAAGGTTCTTCATTCACACGAGCGATAGTTTCATAACTTTTGAAAGGTGGATATAGACTACTGACATATAAATCATCCATACTTGCATACGCAAAAACATCGTCTTTTTCAGTCGTAACAACACCATTTACTTCATGCGCAGTTTCATCATTGCGACCAATTATTAACACGGGAGATGGAGCTTTTTCCAATAAAGATGATTGATTTGTTACTATCAACCCATCTTCCGATAGTTCACTTACTTGTTCTGAAGGGACTGAGCTTACAGGAATCGACATCGCTTGAAAAGCGGCTGTCACCAATTGATGTAGCTGACTGTCAACAAAGGTTTGTGATGTTTGTGACTGAAGCAAAACCGTAGATTCATTATCAATGGTGTAATCATCATTAATTTTAAGTGTAGCTTTTAATCCAGAAGCTATAGGTATGTCTTTCATTGATAAAGAAAGTGTATCATTTGAAGGAATACTAACAGTTTCGGAGTAAAGCAGTTCATCATCATCAATTGAATGTATGAGAAATTGCCCTGATTTCTCCTTCGCTGTATTGTTAACCAATTGTGCAAGGGCTGATATGCTTTGCTTGGTTTGTGTAGCACCAAACCTAAGAATCGATACATTTTCTAATGACTCTTCGGAACCTTTAACAATCCAAGAGAGACTTTCGTTTTCAAGTGGAAGTTCAGAGCGTTCTACACTATCTGTGAATAAATAAACAACTGTATCTTCACCCTTGACTAACGACTGTGTGAAATCCAACATTTTGGATAAATGTTCTTGTTCATATTCAACTTCTAATTTATGAATAGCAGATTGAATAACGGAGAGATCGCGTTCTTCTCGCAAGAGAATTGTTGGCTCCTCCCCCATTGTCAATAACGTAACTGGTTTGCCTTCTAATTGCTCAGACAATGCCAACATTTCTCTTTTGTGCTGATCAAAAACACTATCGTTATTAGAACCAGCAAGCATACTAGCAGATGTATCGACCATCCAAATAATTTGCTCCCCTGCTAGTGCGCGGGTTTTCATATACGGCTGAATTAAGGATAGTACCAGTAAAATTAAAGCAAGCATTTGTAAGTAAAACAATGCATTTCGTTGCAAGTATTGTAAATAAGGAGAAACCTTCGTTTCTTTCATGACCGTCTCCCAAAAAAGAGTAGAAGAAATCGGCTGTTCTTTATATTTTTTTCGAAAAAAATAATAAAGCAGAACGAAAATAGGGATGATAAACGTCCACAAAAATCCTAGTTGTCCAAAGCCCATGAATGACTCACCTCAATTTATCCAGTTTGCACGAATCATTTGATGAAAAAAGATGTGGCTAATGTCATCCTTCGTTTCAACTTTTAATGTATGAATGCCATAACGACGACATAATGTGTCAAGCTCTTTAAAGTGTTGAAGCCTTTTCTTTTCGTACTCAGCAATAATCGTTTGAGAAACCGAAACATTTAAACGCTGATCCGTTTCTGAATCAATTAACTGCAAATCACCGGCAAAGGAAGGGTTAATGTCATTACTTGATTGAATCAAAAGTAAACGAATGTCTTGAGAAAACTTCGGCATTTTTCGAAGCATTTTTTCCCATTCTTCAATCGGTTCTAGCCCATCAGTTAAGATAAATAACACAGTACAATCCTTTGCAATATGTTGAGGTGAGATGGTCGTAAACAATTGAGTACTTGTGGGATTCGGAAGTTTTGAGATATGAGATGAAAATGCTTTTCGATAAATAGTCCCTTTTCTTCTAAAAGGAATCGTCTTTTCCTCAGAGACAAGTGCAAACGATAACCGGTCATCTCTTCCTAATACAAGCTGGCCTAGTGAACTAGCTAATTGTTTAGCAAGTATCCATTTTTTCTCATCCTGCATGGATTTTGATCCATCTAGTACGATATGAACACGCATTTCTTGTTCATCTAAAAATCGTTTAATGAAATATTTATCTGTACGCGCAAAAACATTCCAATCAATTTGACGTACGTCGTCCCCTGGGTGATACTCTCTGAAATCCGAAAAATCGAGTGAAGAACCAAAACGCATGGATCGATGAGACCCTTTATGTTGACCACGTAATTTTGATTTTGTCGCGATTTGAAGCCTTCCAATTTTAGAAGACCATTCTTCAGGTAAAAGTGAGGAAGTTTTCATGTCAATTGACCTTGTTTAATGGTGAGAAGTAATTGATCTAAAATGGAGTCTGCTGTCTTTCCTTCAGCTTCCCCTTCGTAATTCAATAGCATTCGATGTCTAAGTGCTGGCCTTGCGACTGACTTAATATCTGCGATGGAGACATGATATCTTCCAGCCATCAAAGCTCTTGCTTTTGCTAAACGGATTAAGCTTTGTAATCCACGTGGGCCACTGCCATATTGGACATACTGTTTCACTTCTTCAGTTGCTTCTTCATTTGGATGCGTTGCTGAAGTTAAGTCAATCGCATACGAAAGCATATCATCCGCAATCAATACCGCTTTTACCATTTGTTGAGCTTGAATCAAATCATCAGTATTCATTATTTTTTGAAGTTGAACAGTTGTTGCACCAGTCGTTCTTATGACAATTTCTTTTAATTCTTCCTTGGTAGGATAGTTTACCAAAATTTTACATAAGAAACGATCCATTTGAGCCTCAGGTAAAGGATAGGTCCCTTCCATTTCAATTGGATTTTGGGTAGCTAACACAAAAAATGGACGTGCCATTTGTTTTGTTTCACCCAAAACAGTAACCGTTTTTTCACCCATTGCTTCTAACATTGCACTTTGCGTTTTAGGGGTAGCGCGATTGATTTCATCTGCGAGAACCATTTGACTAAAGAGCGGTCCTTGTTTAAAAGCGAACTGCTGTCTTCCATCCTCTGATCTTTCAATAATACTCGTTCCGGTAATATCCGATGGCATTAAATCTGGTGTAAATTGAATGCGGGAAAAAGATAAATCTAGCACGTCAGAAATCGTTCGTATGAGCATTGTTTTCCCTAAGCCTGGTAATCCCTCTAACAATGCGTGACCATCAGCTAATACGGAATACAGAGTAAAATCGACTGCTTCTTGCTGTCCTACGATAAACTGGCTGATTTCTTGTCTGACTAATTGTAATCGCTTGCTCATTTCTTCATAGTTCTCTGGTGTATAAGACATATGATCCCCCTCATTCTTCACGTGTTTCAATCGATGAAAAATAATCTTGAACGATTCGCTGTAAATCTGGTGGAAGTTGCATCCGCTCAGAACTTTTCAAATAGGATTCTTTGTAACTTCCGATGACTTCCCCGTATGGTTTTACAGTTCCTCTAGATATCGGTGCATCTGTTTTTTGCTCTTCTGCTGCAGAGCCTTCTCCAAGTTTTCCACTATCGGTACTTGATTGACTCGATCCGCCTATTCTAGAAGGGACAGACAAAAGTTCCCTTCCACCCGAACCTTTCCCAGCACCTAGGCCTTGACCTTGTCCTTGTCCTTGTCCTTGGCCTTGCCCTTGACCTTGTCCTTGCCCTTGCCCTTGCCCTTGCCCTTGTCCTTGCCCTTGTCTTTGACCTTGACCTTGTCCTTG
>JBEVEQ010000201.1:0-3115 GCA_040512715.1 Paenisporosarcina sp.
GTTCAAAAATAATATCAGAATCATCTTGCTCGCATTGGTTCTGACGTTTATCACTTCAGCTTGTGAAACAGGAGTAGAACAAGTACCGGTTGTCGTGCAAAAAAAAACAACGCCGATACCGAAAAATGTAAAACCCGTTGATGAAAAAATTAAAATCGGTTTTTCCATGGACACATTACAAGAAGAACGTTGGCTCAGGGATAGGGACCTATTCAAAGAGTCGGTTGAAGCCCTCGGAGCGGAAGTTGAAATTCTCGCTGCGAATGGGGACGATGCACTGCAAATTTCTCAAGCTGAAACCTTAATCAGCCAGGGTATTGACCTGCTAGTTATTGTTCCTCACAACGCTGAAGCGACAGCAGCGATTGTTCACAAAGCTCACCTTGCTGGAATCAAAGTCATCGCCTATGACCGACTGGTAAAAAATGCAGATATTGATTTATATGTTTCCTTTGATAATGAACAAGTAGGCGTCATGCAAGCGAAGGCTATTACTAAATTGGTTCCGAAGGGCAACTATGTATATATTGGTGGCGCTATCACTGATAATAATGCACTGCTACTAAAAAAAGGCGTTTTCAGTGTTCTGCAGCCACTCATTGATAAAGGTGACATTAACATCGTGTATGATCAGTGGACGAAAGACTGGACACCGGCGAATGCATTAGCAAACATGGAAGCCGCACTAAAAACGAATGGCAATCAAATTGACGCGGTCATTGCTGCCAATGATGCAACTGCTGGGGGTGTCATCCAAGCACTAACAGATCAAGGTCTGGCTGGGAAAGTTCCAGTTGCTGGGCAAGATGCCGAACTTGCAGCTGCTCAACGAATTGTAGAAGGTACCCAAACTATGACCGTTTACAAACCGATTCGATCTCTAACTGAAAAAGTCGCACAGCTTGCGGTGAGTCTAGCAAAAGGCGAGAGCATTGATGCCAATCAAAAAGTAAATAACGGCAAAATCGAAGTACCTTCTGTTCTCCTACCCCCACTCGCAGTTAATCAGTTAAATATCGATGAAACCATTATTGCTGATGGTTTCCATTCTCGAGAAGATGTTTATAAGAATGTAGATAATTAACAATATTAAGAGTCCAGCCACCTTTTTTTATGATTTTTTATAAAGATCTAGTATATAAGATTGGACAGCCATGAACCTGTAGACGAATAAAGAATGTTGATTTCCTTTGCTGCGGACGCTTTCCGCGGGCAAGACTTCAGCCTCTTCGCTTGCGATGCTAAGACCAGGGTCTTCAGTTCTTGCTGATTCCGCAGGAGTCGCCGCCTCCACTCCAATCAACTGAAATCGTTGCAAATATAATGTTAATAATGTGAGTTTTTACTCGTTTAAGAATATATAAATTAGATTTTATTACACCATCACCTTTTCTTGTATTTAAGGTATGACTTGGAGCCTTTAACGGCTAAAGTAATCTTACTGAAAATCCAGCCGTTTCAAAGAATGGATAAGGTGCAAAGCTATCATGACTGCGACTCCAACTAATTTGTAATAGGCGAATATTCGCTTCTATTAGCATGTCTCTGCAAACTATTTTAACAAGAACTTGGCTGGCTATTTCTAAAGACTCCTGCGAAAAAACGAAACACCCTAGATTCCACAGGCTCAGCAGATAGAAACAGATGAGCTGAGGAAGCTAGCGCTTCATCAGCAGAAAGCGAAGGAAATAGCAAACACCTTATTTTGGGTTAAGTTCAATAGATAAGAATTCAATTTTTTATGAGGTTTTATATACTATTTTTCTTTTGTTTACAGTCTGATGTCATGAACCTAGTGTTCATGGCATTTTTGTTGTATGGAGATGTTTCTGTAAATTAATCATCGAATCCCGTAATTTTATTTGTGAATCCCGTAAATTTGTAGGCTAATCCCTTAAAAATAGATTCAAATCCCGTAAAACGAATTTTTTTGAAAAACAAATGCTAAAATTTAACAAGTTGCAGGAATTTTGGAAGTCTTTGGAGAAATTTAAGTGATGGTGAAGACGAAACGTTTTCATAATAAATGATGCGACAACTCCTCGAGTTATTTCAGCTGATCGATTAATTGATGGTCCACCTGGATTATGGGGTGACAGGAAATCTCGGGGAAGTTAAGCAAGATTTCATAGCAGACTTATTAGTGTTAAATCAAAATCCTTTAGAAGATATTGAGAACACATTATCCATACACCCAATTAATAAAGGTGGAAAGGTATATGATCAGCAAGAGATTCTAGATTCAGTTCCAACTGATGAGGAATTTGAAACATTTATGGATGGCTTTATTCGAGATTTTCAAGACGGCTATTTTTGTAGATAAACTTCAATAATTCTGAAGGACCAATTCTAGCTAAAGCCTTATGGAATTTCTATGTAATTTTTTTCAATTAATTAAGAATTTATTTGGAGGCAAAACAAATGTTTAATCTATTTTTATTCCTTCACATTGTAACTGGAATGATTTGTTTAATAAGCGGGGTATTTGCAATGAATTCAAAGAAGCGACGTGGACGACATACTGTTTCTGGTTCAATCTATCATTGGTCTTACTTTGTCGTATTTATAACTGCACTAATCATGTCCGTTTTGCATTGGGAGGAAAGTCAGCACCTTTTTTATATTGCCCTGTTTTCTTACACATTAGCGTTACTCGGTTATTTAGCTGCGAAAAAGAGATGGACGAAATGGTTACGATCCCATATTAGTGGAATGTTAGGTTCATATATAGGTATCGTTACAGCAACATTGGTAGTAAATGTGCGCCACATCCCAATATTAAACGAACTCCCTCCATTATTATTTTGGTTACTTCCAACCATAATCGGTACGCCAATAATATTTAAAGTTGCGAAAAAATATGGCCCGAAAAAGATTTCACGCAAGATAAGTACTATATAGATTCTCTGGAGTAGGATCTACGAGAAGAATTACGAGATGTGAGTGTGCAGAGCTATATTTACGCTGGTAAGTACGATGCTCAATGTCCGCATAAATTCGGAGAAGAAATTGCCAATTTATTACCGAACGCTACATTTACAACATTTGAGGAAAGTAATCATAATCCTTTTTCGGAACAGGAAGAAAAGTTTCAAGAGTTTGTTAAGTCCACTTT
>JBEVEQ010000212.1:0-2512 GCA_040512715.1 Paenisporosarcina sp.
TAAATATGAGATTATAACTGTTTCTACTAAAAACGTACTTAGCTGGTTTATTGTACAAAATAAAAAACCTCTAGTTCCTAAACTAGAGGTTTTGGTATGATTTGGGTTATTTACGTAGTGATCCAATTTCAGAAGCAATGGCTTGCATTTCACTTGGACTAAATGAGTCGCGTTTCATGACCATAGTATATAATTCATGTAGGTCTTCGTACGTAGAATCATCAAATGATTCTGCTCTCATAGCATCTACATTAACCATACGAAGTTTTTCTTTTATTTGTTCAATCATGTATTCCACATTTTCCTGTGATGGTTGCGTTAAATTCATTTTCATTTCCTGCCTTTCAAACGTTATAGTTTATCATTTCATGATGAGCATAGAATGTCAAATTGATGAATGTCATTGTTTTAATTTGTACATAGTTGGGTATATTAAAACACAATTGATTTTACTTATTGGAGGTTACTTTATGAGGGAAAGTATGTTAGTAAAAGGGATTTTATTTGGAGCTGTAGCGGGAGCGGGTATTAGTTTATTGGATCGAACTACTCGTCAAGACGTGAAATACAAACTGAATAATTTAACAGCAGATATTAAATATTATTCACAAAACCGTGAAGACTTAAAATTGAAATTACAGGAAAAAGCTGAAAAAATTCAATCTGTTTATAATCAGTTTTCTCGTGACGCTCAATACCTTTCTGGTAAAGTGGAGGAGTTAAAAACTTTATCTCCTCAAGTTAAGACATTGGTTACAGATACTAAAGATGCTTTTATCCATTCAAAAGAAGAATACAAAACGATTGTAAAAGAGAATGAAGAGTTCACAATGCCTGTGTTACCAGAGCATGTGTATGAAGAAAAAAATTCTCTGTAGAAGGGATTTGGTTTCATGGAGAACGAAGACCAACCTATTAAACCGCGAGGCAGTCAAAAAACGAGTTCCTCTTTTTTAAGTAAATTAAAAATGATGCAATTTAAAAAGAAAAAGACTGATCCTGATTATCCTTTTGATGTGACATCATCAAAAGGGTTCTTTCAAGAATTAATTGCACGAATACATCATGTTGATGTTACTGCACTTGGTGCCCAACTGGCCTTTTTCTTTTTACTTTCATTATTTCCATTATTGATTTTTATGGTGACATTATTACCTTATTTGAATCTTCAAGAAGACCACTTATTTAGTATATTACGTACATATGCTCCTGGAGATGTTTATACCTTAATTGACGGAACGCTGGATGAAGTTCTTTCGAATCGAAATGGAGGACTACTTTCAGTTGGAATCATTGCGACCATTTGGTCAGCATCCAATGGAATGAACGCCTTAATTAAGTCTTTAAATCGTTCCTACGATTTAGAAGAAACAAGACCCTTCTTTATTGCAAGAGGGATTTCTATTATTTTCACTTTACTTCTGATCACGTTATTTGTGGTAGCACTAGCATTGCCTATTTTTGGTGTGCAAATTGGAACCTTCCTGTTTTCCTACTTTGGCCATGAAAATGGATTTTTAAGTGTTTGGGATAATATTCGATGGACGATTCCACCAGTCATGATTTTTATTGTGTTTATGTTACTTTACTGGATTGCTCCTAATCGAAAATTATATTTGAAGAGTGTAATTCCTGGAGCAATTTTTGCTACAGTAGGTTGGATTATTGTTTCTCTATGTTTCTCTTTGTATGTTAGCAGCTTTGCAAATTATTCTGCTACTTATGGCAGTATTGGTGGAATTATTGTCTTGATGATGTGGTTGTATTTCTCAGGAACCATCCTAATGATTGGAGGTCAAATAAATGCAGTCATGCAAGAACGAAAAGAAAAAATGGCAATGAAAAAAGCAGGAGCCGTCATATAAACGGCTCCTGCTTTATACGTTTCTTTGAAGAAGTCTTAAACCATTTAATATGACGAGAATCGTACTACCTTCATGACCGATTACACCTAGGGGAAGATTTATGACTTGAAAGAAATTACTAATAATTAATAAGACAATGATAAATATTGAAAAGAAGATATTTTGTTTGATGATACGATTCATTTTGCGTGATAAACGAATGGCATACGCAATTCGAGATAAGTCGTTTTTCATTAGGACAACATCCGCTGTTTCAAGCGCAACATCAGTTCCTCCACCCATTGCAATACCGGTAGTGGAAGTTGCAAGAGCTGGTGCATCATTGATTCCGTCTCCAACCATTCCTACCATACCGTATTTTTTAAGTAATTCTTTTAAATGAATAACCTTGGTTTCTGGTAAACACTCCGAAAAATATGCGTCCACACCGGCTTCTTCTGCAATTACTTTAGCCGTTCTTTCATTATCTCCTGTTAACATAATCGTGTTAATGCCAAATTTTTTTAATTCTTCAATAGCAATTTTAGATTCTTCTCGAACGGTATCTTTCAAAGCAGCAACCGCAACAATTTCGTGTTGATTTGCTAGGAAAATAACTGTTTTACCTTCGTCTTCAAGAGTTTGAGCTATCCCATTATTGAAGAGGT
>JBEVEQ010000070.1:0-9700 GCA_040512715.1 Paenisporosarcina sp.
GTTTGTTTTCGATACCGACAGGTGTCGGCGTAAGAAAACGTTTTTGCTTTGAGCACCGAAGTGCTTTCCGCATATTTCGTTGACGTTTTGCTGTTCAGTTTTCAAGGTTCACGTTTGTGCGTCGCACCTTAGCGACTTTTACTATATTACGCTATGTATTAAACAAAGTCAATACATTATTTCAAAAAACTTATAAAACAAAAGAAATCAACAACACACTTAATATTCCCGGGATTCCAAGTGTCGCAATCATCAGTCCAGATAGTATGTTTACCGGTACATAAAAGCCGAAAAAGCTAGAGATGACGTGAATTCCAAACAACACTACAAATGCCATCGCGATTCTAAACCACCAAACCGAAAAAATTTCGATCACTTTGATTTTCGATTGTTTATTCAAAAATAAAAAAAGAAGTAATATTATACCAATCACATAAAGAGCGAGTTTCATATCGCTTTCCACCTTCCAATTAGTTGTCCACTAATATATGAAGAGATTGGTATAACATATGCTTCATTTTAAAAGTATCTTTCTTATTTTTGCTTCTTTAAATAGAAAGAAGTGTTTACTCTCCGTGATTTTTCGTTGAGCAATAACGGATAAATCATAGTCATCTAAAAAATCTTCAATGACTTGTGCGTTCTTCCAATCCTCATTTGTCTCTTTAATTAATCGAATTAGTTTTTCGTCGAATTCTTTTTTTAGTTTTCCTTTTCGAAAAAACATTTTACGCAACGCCCTCCTCTTTACAACTCGCGTCTACCTTCTAACGCCTTTGACAAGGTCACTTCATCTGCGTACTCTAAATCTCCACCAATAGGCAATCCGTGGGCAATTCGTGTAGTGCGAATACCGGATGGTTTGACTAGCCTTGAAATATACATAGCTGTTGCTTCCCCTTCTATAGTAGGGTTAGTCGCTAATATCAATTCTTGTACTCGCTCATCCTGTAACCTTTTTAATAATGGTGGCACATTAATATCTTCTGGACCAATTCCATCCATTGGAGAAATGGCGCCATGAAGAACGTGGTACAACCCGTGATAATCTCGCATTTTTTCTAATGCGATTACATCTTTAGGATCTTGAACGACACATATAATCGTGTTATCCCGTTGCTTGTCTTGGCAAATTCGGCAAGGGTCCATATCGGTTATGTGACCACATATAGTACAAAAACTTAAGTTTCGTTTTGCATCAACTAATGCCTTCGCAAAATCGAGCACTGTGTCTTCCTTCATACTTAAAACAAAAAACGCCAGACGGGCCGCAGTTTTCGGCCCGATACCTGGCAATTTCATAAAACTATCAATGAGTTTTGATATTGGTTCAGGATAGTGCATATGGTTTCCTCCTAGAACATGCCAGGGAGGTTCAATCCCTTCGTGAATTGTCCCATCGTGGAGTTCGTTGTTTCTTCAGCTTTCTTCATTGCTTCGTTAGTTGCAATGACGATTAAATCTTGTAGCATTTCAACATCTTCCGGATCTACAACAGATTCATTAAGAGACACTTCTAAAACTTCTTTATGTCCGGAAACTGTTACTTTCACCATTCCGCCACCAGCCACACCTTCAAAGCGTTGTGTTCCTAATTCTTCTTGAGCTTCAGCCATTTGTTTTTGCATTTTTTGCATTTGCTTCATCATGCCCTGCATATTTCCCATTCCACGCATTTTAAAATTCCTCCTTAGTCATCATGAATTTCTACAAACTCTTTACCAAACAGTTTTTCAGCCTCTACAATCAATGGATCTTCAGAAGCTCGTTCCTCCGCTTGCATAAAACTCATCATTTCGTCAGCGGCTTGTTCAACATCCGAAGATTCAGTAGTATTTGTTGGCTTCAAGCCTTTTTGACGAATAAAATCTTCACGGATTTTCATCCATTCTTCTTCAGGTACAAACAATACTTCATACGAATTCCCCGTTAAATTTAAAAGAATCTGACCAAAGCTGCTTGAGAAGGTTTGATTATCCGCCGCCATTTGGCAATGAATATCATACTTAAATTTTAACACAAATGCTCGACTAGATGCGGCTACAGGTTCCGCTTCATTCAATAAAGCTGCATGTGATTTTTGTAATTGGCTCATAATCGTTGCCCAGTGGGTTTTGATTAACTGAATATCATCTTTGGTCGCTGTCTTTAATACTTCAGCTATACGGCCCGTCGGCACTTTATATCCTGATTGCGATTTTGGTCGCTGGCGTTTTTGAGGTTCTGTCGCTTGTTGCGCAGCAGCTCCGTTTACTGAGAGCCCCTGTCGTATCTGTTGTTCAAGTGCAATGACAGTCCGTTCGAGCTGCTCGATTTTTTCTTCGAATGGTGAAAAATCGACTGCATGGGAAGTGACCGCACCTTCCTTCACTTGAGACATTTTCAATAATGCGGTTTCTAAGTATACTTTTGCGTGATTCGAGAAACGCATCTCTTGTTGTGTAGCCGAAAGGATCTCAATGAATTGATACAATTTTTCTACTGAAAACTGTCCTGCAAGGTCTTTAAATTTTTCTTCTGCAGAAGCAAGTTCCAACAATTCATCTAAATCAGGCGCTGTATTCATTAACAAAAGATCTCGGAAAAACGTAATCATGTCTTCTGTTAATCGAACAGGATCTTTTCCTTCTTTCATTAACTCTTCCAAAAGCATTAAAACTTTTCCAACCTCTTTGGTTAATAAAGCCTCTGCAAGCTGGTAAAACACCTCTTGCCCAATCGACCCAGTGACCAATAAGGCATCTTCAACGGTCATTTCGTCTCCACTAAATGACACAACTTGGTCTAACATGCTTAGTGCATCTCGCATTCCACCACTTGCGGCTTGAGCTATCACTTTTAAAGCTTGCTCATTGGAAGGTATATTAGAATCCGCTAAAACGACTTGCATACGATCCACAATATCAACCGCCGTAATTCGTTTAAAGTCGAAGCGCTGACATCTCGAAATAATCGTCAACGGTAGTTTATGAGGTTCTGTTGTTGCAAGGATGAATACCACATGTTCAGGTGGCTCTTCTAATGTTTTTAATAAAGCATTGAACGCACTGTTAGATAACATATGGACTTCATCAATGATATATACTTTGTAACGAGAATTCGCAGGTGCAAAGCGGACTTTTTCAATTACATCTCGAATTTCTTCAACGCGAGAATTTGAAGCTGCGTCAAACTCGATTACATCTGTATTAGATCCATTTGTGATACTGGTACACGAATCACATTCGTTACACGGTTCAGAGATGGGTGCCCGTTCACAGTTTAAAGCTTTCGCAAATATTTTGGCAGCACTTGTCTTTCCGGTTCCCCTCGGACCTGAAAACAAATACGCATGCGTCGTTTTATTATAAAGGAGAGCGTTTTGAAGGGTTTGTTTTATATGTGCTTGTCCTGACATTTCCGCAAACGATTGCGGGCGGTAGACACGATAAAAAGCTTGATACGCCAACTGATTTCTCCCCTTATTGAATGATTTTAACGGTCCTTTTAGTATATCATATCAAACATGTACTTCCCATTTAAGGAAGATGAAATTTCAGTTATTATGACATGAAAAAAGGCGCTTGCTCGAAACGCTAAAAAACACCTTAATGGAAGTATGTATACCGTGCACCTTCATTCGACTGAAATAATTAAGCGGAACCTCTGTCGTTAGCTCAGTCTAGGCGACCCTGCGGCACATGAGAAAAACCACTTAAGGCTGCTTCCTTCCGGACCTGACCTGATTCATGGGCACCCATTGCGCAGGACCCAGACGTCAACACTACGTGCAAAAGTCAGACCCTACATATAAACAGCCTCAGAGAAGGAGTTCAGTCTCGCTAGAGCGGATTGCGAGTTACAAGACACCGCTACCTTCCCACCTAGCACGGCATTTACTAGTATAACGATTTTACCTACAAAAATCAAATCCTTCTCTTAATATGGAAAATATTATTATAAATAATTAGCTATCTACTTAAAGGGCGCTCGCAGTACTATAAACAAGGCGTACATTCGAACACTCTTTAATCGACCAATTGAACATAGCGAAAGTTAAAGTGGAGAATTAAACTAACAATTTCTTGCATTATAAAAGCCTTTTAGAAAACCTAGTAAAAGTTCATGTGGTTCAGCAAGTAACGAAATGAAATAAGGGGTGAAAAATCAAAATAATAAAACAATAATTTTTTTCACTCTTTTTATTGACTTTGTTTTTTGTACATGATAAATTATATTTTGTTGACACGGAGGAATACCCAAGTCCGGCTGAAGGGATCGGTCTTGAAAACCGACAGGGGAGTCAAATCCCGCGGGGGTTCGAATCCCTCTTCCTCCTCCATACTTTCAACAAACACGCGCATATATATGGAGATTGTATTCGTTGCTAAGGTAACGAATTTTCTTCTAACATAACTAATCAGAATATTATGAAGGTGGCTCCCTGGAGCTGCCTTTTTTTGTTGTTTTACGAAAAGCACTTTTTCATGTCCACAACACGCCCTTGATAACACAAAATCCGATAAAAAAAGCCTTCAGCAATTAGCTGAAGGCTTGTCCTATTATTTACGTAATAACGATGTTTGTTGGATGACGTGTCCGACACGTTCTACAACTGCCTCTACTGTGTCTGGATTTTTCATTAAGTCATAATCATTTATGTTTAATCGCAGTACTGGACATGCATTGAATGAATTAATCCAGTTTTCATAGCGCTCATGCATTTCATACCAATATTCAACTGGTGTTTGTTGTTCCATTGGCCGTCCGCGCTTTTGAATACGACCCAAGATGTCTTCAATCGATCCATCCAAATAGATCAATAAATCTGGATGTGGGAAATAAGGAGTCATAACCATCGCATCAAACAAGCTTGTATACGTTTCATAATCCGTTAAATTCATCGTTCCTTTTTCCATATGCATTTTAGCGAAAATACCTGTATCTTCGTAAATAGAACGATCTTGAATGAACCCACCACCATATTCAAAAATACGTTTTTGTTCTTTAAAGCGTTCTGCTAAGAAATAGATTTGAAGGTGAAAACTCCATTTTTTAAAATCATCATAGAATCGGTCTAAGTATGGATTCGAATCCACTTTCTCAAAAGAAGTGCGGAATTGAAGTGCATCTGCCAAAGCTTTTGTCATCGTTGATTTACCGACACCTACTGTACCAGCTATAGTTATCACAGCATTTTGTGGGATGCCATATTTTTCGCGTAAGTTCATACTTGGAGACTCCTTTTTTGTAACGTATCTTGTACTTGATTTATAATCCATTTCAAATCACTTTCATTTTGAACAAAATCAATATCGTCTCCATTAAAACGAAGAACTGGGATTTCCGGGTGTGTTTCTTCAAAATGCTGGATGAACGTATGGTAATCAGCCGATAATTGTTCCATGTAATCGGCTGATATCATTTTTTCAAATTCACGACCACGTAACGCGATGCGTTTCATCAGTGTGTCCAAGCTTGCATGTAAATAAATAACCATATTTGGCTTCGGCATATCATGAGTTAATGTACGGTAAATGGTTTCATATTTTACATATTCCTCAGGTTGCAAAGTACGTTTTGCAAAAATAAGGTTTTTGAAGATGTGATAATCAGCTACAACCGGTTGTTGTTTCGATATGTATTTTTTTTGAATATCACTTAACTGCTTATAACGATTGCAAAGGAAAAACATTTCCGTTTGGAAACTCCACTCTTCAATGTCTTCATAGAATTTATTCAAAAACGGATTTTCATCCACGATTTCTTTTAAAAGATGAAAATTATTTGTATCAGCGATGGCTTTTGATAGCGATGTTTTTCCAACGCCAATGGGACCTTCAACTGTGATAAATGGGATCGGCATTAGAAATCTCCTTTAATAGAAGTAAGAATTATTCGTCAGGAAACGACACACAGAGTAATTATACTCCTTTTGAACTTTCCCTAATTCGACAAAATCAATCAGTGCTTTTAATTCTAACATAGCCTTAAAATGAAAAACAGAGCTAAACTCCACTTTTCCAAAGAGGAAAAGGGATTTAGCTCTGTACCTTTTTCACACGAAACAATTCATTCAATAAAAGCCAATTCTGAGGAAATGAAAAACCAATATGCCAGTAGCTTATGCCTCTTAACCCTAACTCTTTGATTAATTGAAACTTGGCATTAATAGAACGCGCATCTTCAAACCATACGACATGTTCTTTACCTTCTAACCAGTAATTAAAATAGGGAGCCTGAGCGGTTGTATCGTATGAGATTGCGGCATTTCGCTCTCTTGCCAATTCAATTGCCTGCTTCGGACTAATTGCTCTCGCTGGTGGATTGCCTACTTTAAATGGCAAAGTCCAATCATAACCGTACAAGTTTTGACCCATCATAATTTTTTCTGCAGGTATTTCCGTGAGTGCATATGTGAGAACCTGTCTAACGGGTCCAATAGGTGATACGGCCATTGGTGGCCCACCACTATATCCCCATTCATAGGTCATGATGACAACAAAATCTGCTACCTCGCCAATCTGCTTATAATCATGTCCTTCATACCACTTGCCTACTTGAGTTGCAGACGTTTTTGGTGCAAGTGCTACAGACACCGCCAAACCTTGTGCAGCTTCTTTTAAGCTTTTTAAGAAATTGACATATGCTTGTCGATCTTCTCTACGTAAATATTCAAAGTCGACATGAATGTCCTTCGCATTTTTCGCTCTTGCCTCGGCTAAAACATTTTGTATCAATTTTGTTTGAATCGCTGGATCGGCGAATATGGCTTGAGCAAGTGTATCACTGAACGCACCTTCTTCGATATTTGTAATAACAATGGCGGCAACGATATTTTCATCCGCAGCGATCTTTTCAAGTCCATTCCAATTTAACGGGGTTAATGAACCATCACGTTTCACTTCATACGAGAAAGGCATCATATACGTAAGCAATGGTCCTCGCTTTTTAACTTCATCAAGCAAGCTTTGCGCTGGACGTTCTGTGTACCATTCTACATATGCATTCGATTCAATGGTGGGGCGATTCGGGTCTGGTACTTCGGGTATAACGATAGTCTGACCAATAACTAACACATCTGGATCTTCAAGTTCATTTAAAGTAGCTAGATTATTTGCATTAACATTAAATCTCCTTGCGATTGAGTACAAGCTATCTCCCGACTCCACAACATAAATCATGAGTATCCCTCCTTTACAGCATCTCATTTACGATATGCGGTATGTGAATGAAACATGCTACACTAAACAACAAGGAGCGATGACTAATGGATGCAATTGAAATAAATCACCATTATATGCGAGAAGCCTTACTAGAAGCCGAAAAAGCAGCAGCGTTAGGGGAAGTGCCAATAGGGGCTGTCATCACATATAGGGGAGAAATAATAGCACGTGCTCATAATTTAAGAGAAACCACACAAAATGCAACGACTCATGCAGAATTACTAGCCATTCAAGAAGCATGTCAAAAAATAGGCAGCTGGCGATTAGAAGAAACCACTCTTTATGTCACATTAGAGCCTTGTCCTATGTGTGCCGGAGCTATTTTACAATCTCGTATACCGCATGTCGTATATGGTGCACGTGATGCAAAGGCTGGATGTGTAGACTCGCTTTACCGGTTATTGAATGATGAGCGCTTAAATCATGAATGCGAAGTAACGGAAGGTGTCCTTGCAGATGAATGTGGGGGAATTCTCACAACATTTTTTCGCAAATTACGTGAACAAAAAAAGAACCAGAAACGAACCCGTTAATCGGTTCATTTCTGGTTTTTTTGCATTTTAATTTTTTTTTTTGGCAAAGTTAAATATTGTTGTTGATTTCCTTTCTAGGAGGATGCTTTCCATGGGGCGGTCCACTAGCCTCCTCAGGCCACAGGATGTTGATCACGAAGGCGTTGCGCTCGCGTGGTGGCGATCTTTTAGCTCACAGCAGGTTCTAGCTAAGACGCGCTTATCCCGCTGGAGTCGCCTCCTTTCACTCCAATCACGAATTTGAACAGTAATATAATACATGGCTTACTTTTAATTGTTGTGGAGCAAAACAGCGTAGACTCCTGAGGGTAAGCGAGTCAGTTGAGACCCCGCAGAAGCGTAGCATCGAGGAGGCTCGGCACTCGCCCTGGGAAAGCGTAGCTGTTTTGTGGAATATCAACAGTGACATTTAACAAAGACTATTTTTTAGCAATGACTTCTTTACCGCCCATATATGGACGTAAAACTTCAGGGATGATGACAGAACCATCTTCTTGTTGGAAGTTTTCTAAAATAGCAGCTACAGTACGTCCAAGTGCCAAACCACTTCCGTTTAATGTATGAACAAATTCTGGTTTTCCACCCGCTTCACGACGGAAACGAATATTAGCACGTCGAGCTTGGAAATCTTCAAAATTACTACAAGAAGAAATCTCACGGTATACGCCTTGCGCTGGAATCCATACTTCAATATCGTATTTCTTCGCAGCAGTAAATCCTAAATCAGCCGTACACATTTTAAGCACACGATATGGAAGACCTAATAACTGAAGAACTTTTTCAGCATGACCTGTTAATTTTTCCAATTCATTATAAGAATCATCTGGGCTTACAAAACGAACCAATTCCACTTTGTTAAATTGATGCTGGCGTATCAATCCACGCGTATCTCGCCCCGCAGAACCCGCTTCAGAACGGAAACATGCACTATATGCTGCAAATCCTTGCGGCAACATCTCGTTCGTTAAAATTTCATCACGATAAAAGTTTGTCACCGTTACTTCAGAAGTTGGGATTAAGAAGAAATCTTCTTTTTCAATTAAGAAAGCATCTTCTTCAAATTTAGGTAATTGACCAGTACCTGTTAAGCTCGCACGATTCGCTAAATACGGAGGTAGCATTTCTTCATAGCCATGCTCTTCTGTATGAAGATCAATCATAAAGTTCATCAACGCTCGCTCTAAACGTGCACCAAGTCCGCGGTAAAATAAGAAACGGCTACCCGTCGTTTTTGCTGCACGCTCAAAATCAATAATATTCAAGTCTGTCGCAATATCCCAATGTGGTTTTGGTTCAAAGTCAAATTCACGAATCTCTCCCCATTTACGATCTTCCACGTTATCTTCTTCCGTTTCTCCTACCGGAACACTTTCATGTGGAATATTAGGAAGACGCATCATCATATCGTCAAATTTAGCCTCTACTTCGCGAAGCTCATCGTCGATACCCTTAATTTCGTCGCCAACTTCACGCATGCGAAGAATTAAATCATCTGCATTTTCTTTATTTCGCTTCATTGTTGCAATTTGACCAGATACTTCATTACGTTCAGCTTTTAACACTTCTGTTTTACCGATTAATTCACGACGTTTCCCATCAAACTCTGCAAACTGATCGAAATTCCCGAGGTCCTCTCCACGCTTTTCTAATTTTGCTTTTACTTCTTCATAATTATCTCTGACGCGTTTTACATCTAACATGTGTTTTTCCTCCTTTATAATGTGATGATGAGAAGTGTGAGTAAGCTTTTAGACAACAAAAAAAGCCCTCCATCCCCTTGGAAAGGGACGAGAGCTACCCGCGTTGCCACCCTGATTGATTTGTCCATGCGAACAAATCCACTTGTCTCATAACGGCTTTTCAACCGGCTGCAACTTACTACTTGTTCAGTCGCGCAACTCCAGGACGGATTCACAAGTGTTTTTACCAGCTTGCACCACCCGCCGGCTCTCTTGAAAAAAC
>JBEVEQ010000238.1:0-9251 GCA_040512715.1 Paenisporosarcina sp.
GGTATGCCCAATGCATTTCAGTCACCTCTTTTAATTATTTTTATGCTCTTTAATCTATAGAAAACAAAAAAACTCTCACCTCTCAAGATTTTCATCTTGAGGGCGAGAGTTGAATTCGCGGTACCACCTCAGTTTTGCTTGTTGATTGCTCAACAAACCTTATCAGGTACGACATTTAATGTGATACCCTATCCCCATAACGGTGGAAACCGTCGTAGCATCCCTAAAAAATTCTTAGTTCCGTACGAAGCTCAGAGGTTTTATTCAATAAAAGTCCCTTCCCCCTTTTTCACCAACCGGAGGTCTCTGTAAAGTTATGTTTTATTTACTCGACTCTTCATAGCTAATTTATATATTAATATTGATAGTAACAAAATGATTCTTTTATTACAATTCAATATTTCAACCATCTGTTTCTAGTCATGTTAAAGACAAAATAGGGATATCCTGTTTGAGTAACGGGTTCTCTTGAGAGGTGCAAATAACCCTGTAAATAGCTATTAAAAACGAAATGGAATTAGCATTTAGCCGTGCTTTTTCGCCATTTTTTGGATAGAAAAAGATATTAAAAACACTGAGTGTTCTCTCGGTTTTTTTTCGTTATAATTTTTAGTCAGCGGTTTTTGCTTCTCCTTTATTAAACTAAATCACCCGTTCGTGTTACATTCAGTGTCCGATTATAGTAAAATTTAAGCGAAGATAATTTATATAATGGGAATCTGTGAGGATTTTTGATTGAGAACATTATGGCTAAACTGCGAGGGAACAATCAAATCCTGATGGTAATATATATTTAAGTAAAGCCAAAGAGTGGCAGGAAGAATTTAAGTGAGGTGTTCCTTGATGACAAATAGTAAAATGAATCCAAAGGTTGATGAATTTTTAAGTAAAGCTAAAAAGTGGCAGGAAGAATATGAGAAGTTGAGAACGATCGTTCTTGACTGTGAGCTGACCGAAGAATTTAAGTGGATGCATCCTTGTTACACGTTTGAGAAAAAAAATATAGTTTTAATACATGGATTTAAAGAATATTGTGCACTTCTGTTTCACAAAGGTGCCTTGTTACAGGATGCCCATGGGATTCTAATCCAACAAACGGAGAATGTACAGGCGGCCCGCCAGATTCGGTTCACCAATGTTCAAGAAATAGTTGAAATGGAAACCATCTTGAAAGCCTATATTTATGAAGCCATTGAAGTTGAAAAAGCCGGTTTGGTAGTGAATTTTAAAAAGAATACAGAATTCATAATTCCTGAAGAACTTCAAAATAAATTAGATGAAATCCCTGCCTTGAAAACTGCTTTTGATGCATTGACTCCGGGACGGCAAAGAGCCTACATTCTTTATTTTTCTGCACCCAAACAATCCAAAACTCGAGAGTCAAGGGTTGAAAAATGTATGCAGCAAATTCTCAATGGAAAGGGATTAAATGATTAGTACATTTTTATTGAAGTTCCATTATCCATATAATGTTTAGTTATAACTAATAAATATGCTACCCAATCTCTGCGTTATTTAAATAGAACCAAAAATTTAAGAACCGAATGATAATTGGCTCTTTAATTTTTGGTTCAATGTCAACATTTATTTAAAACATAGCCTTTCTATATGAAAAGATTGCCAAATGATATTTTCAAAACAATTTTGTGAAATGTATTTTGGCTTTATTTCATTCCTTTTTTAATTTCTATATTATCATCTTATTCAACTAGTCGAGTAGAAGGGAACCTCTCTACCTTGCGATAGATTGTTCCTCCCCCCTACAGAACCGTGCTTGCGCTATTTACGCAAACGGCTCCTCCTAGTCACCATTCACAAAATGTAGCTAATCTTCTTTCTTAAGTCATTCGTTTCTTCAACCAACACCGCTGTCAATTCTCAGATAAAGTTAGCCATCCGCTAGTTTACCGCTGACCACAATAAACACAAAAAACAAGCTATCATAACTTCCCTCACTCTTTTGATTCTTTTTCATTTGCAACTTTATTTATTCTTTCTAGCATTGTCGGATGTGAATATCGAAACCATTTTACGAGTAGTGGAGGATTCACTTCATTTAATCCTGCCTTCGTAAGTTCTTGAAAAGTTTTGACAGCTGCCTCCGGGTCGTCCGTTAGGTCTATTGCATACTGATCAGCTCTTGTTTCCTGATATCTAGAAATATAATTCGAAATTGGACTTGAAACGAATAATAAAAAAGATGTAATAAGTAAAAATAATGGCAATGAATGAATAGCGTTTACTCGATTAATTTTTAATACACGTCCAAAGCGAAGGATGACCCAAGGCATTATTTTAGCAGTTAACCAGAGCCCGACAAGCATCGTTAGGATATAACCAGCGATTCCGAAGTATATATGTTTCTCCACATAATGCCCCATCTCATGAGCCATAATGAAGAGAATTTCATTTTCTGATAAGCGGTTTAATGTCGTATCCCATAATACTATTCTTGAATTATTTCCAATTCCCGTAACATAGGCATTTAAAGCATTTGTCTTTTCCGCCATGTTAACTTCATACACATGTTCTGTTGGAATATTTGCTTGCTCAGCCAACGTGAGAATTTTCGTCTCTAATTCTTTATTTGTTAGCGGATAAAAATCATTATATAATGGGTCAATCACTACTGGTTGAATAAACATGAGGAAAATGGAGAAAGGAATCATTAGTAACCAGGCATTTAACCACCATCTCTTTGTGCTTTTATTTATAAGCCAATAAAGAACCGTTACAATCACTACAGTCGTTCCGAAGTTAACCCAAAATTCAATGACATTATCACGCATCCAAGAATTGAAATTCTGGGTGCTAATCCCATATTTTTTACTTAATGAATATCTGTAATAGTCTAAAGGAAATAAAACAATAAACGTAAGAACAGACAGTAAAAATACATATACTGCATTTTGCAAAATTGCCCATTTTTTTCGCAAAGGAATCCATCTTTCAAACGCTAGAGAAAGTCCAGTAATCAGAATAAATAAATAGACAAGCCATTCAAATGGTATTGATACAAAAAAGAGGAAATTCTTAATTCTTGAATACTCCTCACTAAGGTACAATTCTCGCTCCGACATAAAAACATGCGGATCTGCAACAGTTCCTTTCAAAGTTGCTGGTATTCCCCCACTGCCACTATGGAAGATATAAACATACATTAGGAGAGCATATACACCAAATAAGAAAAGAGCTATAATTCCCCATTTTTTCGCCAATTCCACATCACCTCCAATCACGCTCTCTTACATACACTTAGTGTAATCAAAAACGGAAAAGATAGAACTATATTCTAACAAATATGCTTATTTCCAACTATTCTTTTAAGAAAAGGGTAGAGACTACCTGTAGGTCGTAGATTCTCCTACTCTATCAATTGATTTAAAAGTATTTAGGCAATATCCTGCTTATTAAATGATTCACGTAGTTGATATTTCAAAATCTTCCCAGATGCATTTCTTGGTAATACATCCGCACAGAAAAATATCTTCGGCACTTTGTAGCCTGCTAGTCTTTCTTTGCAATAGCTTAAAAGTTCTTCTTTATTGATTGGTTCGCCAGTTTTAGAAACGATAATTGCCGCAACCATTTCTCCCCACTTCGCGTCAGGTAATCCAATAGTGGCAGCTTCCAATACTTGTGGATGGCTATTTAGAACTTGCTCCACTTCGACTGAGTAAACATTTTCCCCACCTGAAATAATCATGTCTTTTTTACGGTCAACTATCGTGATATAGCCATCTTCATCAATCGTCGCCAGGTCTCCCGTCAGTAACCAACCATCGGAAAAAGTTTTTTGTGTCTCTTCCGGTTTTCGGTAATACTCTTTCATGACCGTCTCGCCTTTAATGACAAATTCTCCAGTTTCACCAGGCTTTACATCTTCCATGTTGTCATTGACGACACGGATATTTGTAAAGAACATAGCCTTTCCTCCAGCGCCGAGTTTCGTTTTATGATCCTCTGGTGAAAGGAATACGCCACCCGGACCCGCTTCCGTTAACCCACACAAATTGTAGAATTGATCAGTGCCAAATAGTTTCATCGATTGCTCCACTAACGCAGGAGCCATCGGTGCTGCACCATAACCGCATCTACGAATGGATGACAAATCATATGTGTCTCCATTCGGTACTTGAAGCATGGCATTGTACATAGCCGGAACACCGAAGAATATCGTAATGCCATGCTCTTCGATGGCTTTCATGGTTGTAACAGGATGGAAGTCCCGATGAATGACACTGGAAGCGCCCAACATAATGGCGCTCGTGAAGAATAAGTTCAACTGTGCCGAATGGAACAAAGGAGCAATATGAAGCATTTTATCTTCTGCATGAAGACGTTTCAACATAATGAACGCCATGTTTACATTGAGAATTCGTTGATGGTCAAATAGTGCCCCCTTCGGCTTCCCAGTCGTGCCTGAAGTATATAAAATTTCTGCATCATCTGTATTTAATACAATGACATCTGGTTCACTTGCATCTTCACTCATCACTCGACTCCATGCTAAATGGCCATCTTTTGGGGAAGCATGTTGGACGATGATATACTTTAAATATTCTAGTCCCTCTGATGCGTTTGTCACTGTTTCTTCGAGTTCTCCATCACAAAATACTGCAACACAATCCGATTGTTCGAGTATATAATTTGTTTCCGAAGTAGTCAGACGGAAGTTGATTGGAACAACAGTTAATCCTGCTTTCCAACTTGCATACAGGGCAATGGCAAAATGGTCGGAATTCTTCATGAATAGCCCAATTTTATTTCCCTTTTCTAATCCTAAGGCCAATATCCCGTTCGAAAGCCGATTGACTTCATCATTAAACTCTCTATACGAGTAAGTTCGGTCTTCACATGTCACACACAGTTTGTTAGGATGTCTGTTCGCATTGAGTATTAACGAAGTGGCAAGATTCATCTTATATCCCCCTAATGTTTTAAATTTATTCAATATTCTGAATTGAATAAGTTTTCTCGTAATGGTATTGTACAAAAAAGGTAATGAAATCGCTATCACAATTTTCAAACAGCTTCAAATGTGAAAAGGGTCATGATTCTATTGCTAAAGCGGAGAGATATTTCGGTCTATGTGTATTTTAGGTCAGTCCATTAATTGTTTTGTAGTCCGCATTTCGCGATATTGACGAGTATATGCTCGATTAGCTATCAACTATGCTTGATTTAGCCTATCAACTCAATATAATCCATCTGTAGGCTCAGCTTTTTTAAAAAAAGCATTTTCTGAGTCTCTTTTGTTATGCACTTTTCATGATTTACAAGCGTGTTTATTTTCATGGGAGTTCAACAAAATACGCTCAAATCCTTCTGGGTTCAACACCCCTTCACCCTTTCAATAGTTGACATAACATCAAGATTGAGAAGTAACCACTCACTATTCCATAAGAAAAAGCTGCCCTGTAAAGGCAGCCGGTATAGTATGGATAAAAACATAAAAACCCCATGTGATCTATGGGGCTTCCCTGAGTTGACTCCTTTTCTAATTCATATAAATTATGGTCACAACTTTGAACCTACACTACTATTTGTTCTTTCATTCAGAAACTTCTTTTTAAATATTAATTGTGGGCAAGCTTCTCATCTTACATAAAAGTCCCGTCTGTTCTTATACTCAACTTCAACTTTACTTTTACCTTTTATAATTCCTCTTTCTCTAATGACTTATTGGCCGGTGCAAACCAACCGAGTAGAGCAATACCAACTAATACTCCATAGAAGATTAGAGTCCAAACGGTACTGTGTGGAAAGTGATGGTCTAACATACCAATATCTTCATGGGCAAGAGTAATTACAGCAAGCTTAACACCGACCCAAGCAACAATTGCATAGGCCGTTGTTTCCAACGCTGGACGTTGATCTAGAAGCTGGACAAACCAGGTTGCTGCATACTTAATCAAGATAAGGCCAGCAATCCCTCCAAGAAGAACAACAATAAACTTTCCTCCATCCATGCCACCGAAATCATCGAGTGGTGAATCCGGAAGACCAAGGGCAATAGCAACCGCAGCTAGAATCGAATCAATTGCAAAAGCGAGGTCAGCTAAACCAATCTTCCCTACGGTAGGCCAAAAACCTTTCCCTGCAGCTTCCTCTTTAACATCCTTACGAATATTCTCATTTTCTTTCCCAAACCGGGCCTTAATGACATGCTTTAAGCCTAGGTAAAGAAGATAAGCTGCGCCTATCGCCTGTACCTGCCAGACGTTTGCGATAAAAGAAATGGCAAACAGTGCAGCAAATCGAAAAAAGAAGGCCATAATGATTCCGTAATTTATAGCTCTTTTTTTCTGATCTTCGGGTAAATGCTTAGCTATGACTGCTAGTACAAGTGCATTGTCAGCCGATAACAAGCCTTCTAATCCGATTAAAATTAACAATGCCCATGCATACTCTAGCCAGATTGACTCCATTCACATCTTTCCTTTCTAAAACTCAAATTTTAATGTAATAGTTTCGCTAATAATATTACCCTTATAATCAACAGGTAATCCTATAGAATAAGACTTCATTCTTAGACATTTTCTCCTCTTAATTTTTTGATTGGTACAATTTATACTATCAAGATAAAAGGAAATTAAAAACCCTTTAGTGATAAAACACCAAAGGGTTAATCTTTTGTAGATTTAAAATTCCTCTTCAACTAAAGCACCCGTTGAATAAGTAATTTAATAATTTTAACTGTAATATTCCGTCAAATTCCCATTATCCCACTCTTCTAAAAGATACTGTGAATCCAAACACTTTTTTATACTGGCAAAAGACACTATACCTTCTACAGAAAGCTTGATTTAATAGCCCAAAAATATCAGAGTGGAGTCAGAAGGTATAAATTACCTTCTTTTTCTTTGTTTAATCCATGTTACTTTAGAGGAAGAAAGCCTGATATATAAACACAGGACTATCTATTTGATTGTGAATTGATAGTCCTTTGTGTGTATTTTAAGTTTTTGCACCTCAGAAGAGAACCCGTTACTGTTTGAGAATATCCCTTTTCTTATTGTTATCATTATCGATAGTTTTTGTAAATTGTTCTAAAGAGAATAACCTATATAGACTTATTCCTGCATGTCGTCTGGGAAAACCATTGTATCGAAAACTTCTTTTGTCGTTGCATCTTGTACATGTATTTCAACTTTCACATTATCTGATTCTGCTCCGTCAAACACTTGGTAGTACATTCCCATCATACCTATTCCCATAGTAGCGAAGCCATCAAAGCTACCTTCATAAGCAGCTTTATCCACGATTAAAGTAAATGTAGAATAATTTTTGTTAGCAGATACTTCACGAATAGATGGATAATCTTCAGAAACTAGTTCATCCATCGACTCTTTAACTCCAACTTCCATTTCGCTCATCATTTCTTTATGTTTTTCTTTAGACATTTTATAGGTAACCGATCCATCCGCATTCTTGGTAGCCTCTTTAATGCCATCTTTTTTTGCATCAGCAATGACTGTATCGATATCTTCGCCTTCAAAGAAACTAGCAGGCAGTGTAATTTCTACATTAAAGATTCCTTTGTCTACACCAACAGACTCGTCTTTCTCTGATTTATTATCAGTGTCTGCAGTTTCATTTTTTTCTATATCCTTTTTGCCTTTTTCATTATCAGATGAGCAAGCAGCCAAAACTAGCATGCTCATTATAAGAAGTCCAAATAAAAGTTTTTTCACTTTAAAGCCTCCATTATGTGAGTAAATTCTTAGATTGTTTATGATGTTCTAAAATATAGTGGTAGTTAATGGGGGATTAAAATGACCAGTTATAAACCTTTACTTTAACTTCTGTTGCTTTACCAGCTATTCCTTTTGGTAACTCTGGATAAGATAATTCAAACCCCGCCTTGCCATCCGTATTTAGGGATACATCTAGTGAACCATCAAGGACACCAAGCAATTTCCCTTCTGCATCATATAACCCTGATGCAATACGAATATCATCTGCTTTTTCACCTGAGTCATTAATTATTGTCCCTGTAACCATGTAAGGAGAATACGCATATTCATCAGCTGATAAGTCTACTATTTTTACTGCATCTGCTTTAAGTACTTGAGCTTTTTCTGATACGGAATCAAAATCTACATTAAGAGACGCTTTAGCAAAATCAGTTTCAGCATAACCATCTAACGTTGTAGAAGTCGTAATATAGGCTGTTTCACCAGGTTGGATAATTCCAGGAGTAGCAGATAACATCGTATCGGTACCTAGCACTGAGCCATCTGTGCCTTCAAAGTTAACTTGTATATCTCCAATACTAGCTGATTCCTCACCTTTATTTACTATTTCTGCACTATAGTGAACCCAAACACTGTCAATAGAATCTGTCCAGGCTCCGTAAGTCTCTTGGGCTACTTCTATATTTGCTTCTGCTTTAACTTCTTCAGTTTGTTCTGTATTTGACTTTGTTTCTTGACCTTCGACTTTTGTGGATGTAGTTGACTCTTCAGATCCACAAGCAACTAGAAACCCAACACTTAAAAACGTCAATCCTAATAATAATTTTTTCAATTTTACTCCTCCTATAGATATCATTTAAATGACATCGATAGTAATTATATCTCGATAATATTTTTTTACAATAACATTTCATTTAAATAGAACTTTCACCCTATTTATTGAAATAATTGTAAATAATCTATTAATGAAAAATATTATAAATAAGAACCCTAATAGACATGTGATCATACATTGACTGGGGATTCCATTCGTGGGTTTTATTGAAATAACGAGGGGATTTTAGTGGTAGAAGGAACTCACGAGTTGAGGTGGGTTTAAAGATGGGTTTATTTGAAAAGGTAGAAAATGTTGGAGTCGAAAAGATTTAATAAGTTCATTTTCATTCAAGAATAGAATGACCAAATAGATAGATTGGTATAATTAATCTGTTTTTACATTCCTAATAAGGAGAGAAGGGCGATAATTGCTAAATAAAATGAATACAAGACTTCAAACATTAATGCCTATCTTGACGCCTCTCAGCCTATTTTTGGGAGTATTGTTTCAAGATATTGGTCATCAGCTATTATTTTTAGTTCCTTGGTTATTTGCATTTATGACTTTTTCAAGTAGTCTAAGTATGAATTTTAAAGACATTAAAACTTTCTCTAAGTTTCCAAAAGTTATCTTATTCAGTATTGCTTTTCTACATATTGTAATGCCTTTTTGGGCATATTTTTTATCAACCGTTATCTTAAATGATTATTTACTATGGGTATGTCTTTTTCCCA
>JBEVEQ010000241.1:0-11011 GCA_040512715.1 Paenisporosarcina sp.
GATCCTGTGAAAACAGAAGAAGAGCGTAACCGTATTGCTTCAGAAGTAGAAGATGTGTATCAATTTTCGGGACAAATGGGCGAAAATAGAGCTGCTATTGTCACTTCGGTTTTTGATTTTATTCAAGATGTAAAATCGTCAGATGATTATGACCCTAATTTAATGGAAGATAATATTTCAAAAGTACGAAAGAACTTAAGTGTATTAGAAACAGAGGGACTTCGGTTTTCTGATGAAGCTATAAGATCTTTATTATTATTGGAATCTACTGATTTGACTAAATTGAGAGATTCAGTGACTTCTTCCGTATCTATGATTATGAGAAATCCGATTCGTGTTGAAGAAGTGGCTACTGCTAAAAATGAAATAGAGCGACGATTAAGAGGAGATTTATCTATTCCTGAAAATGTTTTGTCTACGGTAGTTTTAATTGGTAGATATAGCATTGTAGAGAATGAAATTCTTAATCAAGATTTGACAGAAGCAAGAATTGAGCAAGTTAAAGCAAGTGTCGAACCTACTAAAATTTTGCAAGGACAAGTTATTGTTCGCGATGGTCAAATCGTTGATCGAGAAATTTATCGTCAGTTAAAACTTGTAGGAATGCTGGATAATCAATCCTCTTTAAAACCTGCTATTGGATTGTTTTTATTTATTTCGCTCTGCATGTGGTTATTTTACATTCAGCTACAAAAATGGAATGCTGATAAGGATGAAAAACAACGAGTATTAATCGTGACGATGCTCATATTTATATTATCTGTAACGGGTATGAAATTAATCAGTCTCGTATCAGAGAATTTTGATCTTACGATAGCCTTTTTATTTCCTACTGCTCTAGCACCTATGTTAGTTCGGTCATTAATTAATGAACGATTTGCTGTATTAATGTCATTTATGACTGCTGCAGTTGCAGGAATAATTTTTCAAGAAGGCTACTCATCAGTGCTACAAATGGAAATCGCTCTGTATATATTATTTGGTGGTTTAGCAGGACTTTATGTTATTCAAGGGACTGATAAACGATCGTATTTACTACAAACAAGTGTGGCGGTAGCTGTTGTGAATTTAGTATTTATGGCGTTTTATTTATTAATGACCCAATCTGTATACGGATTATCTGAGTTATTGTTTTATGGGATTGCAGCCTTGACTTCAGGCTTATTATCAGGTGCTATGACGATTGGGTTATTACCATTTTTCGAGTCTGCTTTTGGACTAATATCTGCCATGAAATTAATCGAATTATCAAATCCGAATCATCCTTTGTTGAAGAAAATATTAACAGAAACACCAGGCACTTATCATCATAGTGTGATGGTTGCGAACCTAGCTGATGCAGCTTGTGAATCAATTGGTGCTGATGGATTACTTGCACGAGTCGGCTGTTATTATCATGATATTGGCAAGACGAAACGCCCTGGTTTCTTTATTGAGAATCAAATGAGTCATGCCAATCCACATGATTCACTTTCTGCTGAAACTAGTAGAGATATCATTTTGGCACATGGTACTGACGGTGCAAGTATGCTTCAAAAACACAAAATGCCAAAAGAAATCGTTGATATTGCGGCGCAACATCATGGAACTAGTCTTCTAAAGTATTTTTACATGAAGGCAAAAGAAGAAGGACATGATATAAATGAAGAAGACTTCAGGTATGCTGGACCAAAACCACAAAAAAAGGAAACAGCAATTATTTCAATAGCTGATAGCGTGGAAGCAGCTGTTCGTTCTATGAAAGAACCTACTCAAGAAAAAATTCATGGAATTGTTCATGCTATTATTAAGGATAAATTACAGGATGGCCAATTCGACGAATGTGATTTAACCATTAAAGAGTTAAAAACAATAGAGCGTGTGCTTTGTGAGGCGTTAAACGGGATATTTCATTCACGTATCGAATACCCGCAATAAGGAGGGTACTTATGCATTTAGAATTAGATTTAATAGACGAAACTGAATCATTACCAAAAGAGACATTAGAACTTATTGAGAAAATGCTCAATCATGCAGCTGTTACAGAAGGAATTGAAAAAGGTAGTGAATTATCGGTAAGTTTTATCACGAATGATGAAATTCAAGAAATTAATCGAGATTATCGTGGCAAGGATACACCAACTGACGTCATTTCTTTTGCAATGGAAGAACTCGGAGAAGGAGAAATCGAAATCCAAGGAGTTGGAGCTCCACGATTGCTCGGTGACATTTTAATTTCAGTGGAGCGCGCAATGGAGCAAGCTTCTGATTATGGACATAGCTATGAAAGAGAGATTGGATTTTTGGCCATCCATGGTTTTCTGCACTTACTTGGTTATGATCATATGGAGTCCAATGAAGAAAAAGAAATGAATCGCAAACAAGAAGAAATTTTGCTTTCGTTTGGATTGAGTCGTGATTCGGATGAAGAGCAATAATTTTAGTGATTCGTTTAGGTTTGCATTTCAAGGAGTAATACAAGCCTTCAAATATGAACGAAATTTTCGTTTTCATATAATAGCCGCAATTGGAGTCATAACAGCAGGTATTTTGAGTGATATCAATTATATTGAATGGATGATTATTGCTCTGTCTATAGCAGGGATGTTGAGCCTAGAATTAATAAACTCAGCTTTAGAACGTGTCGTAGATTTAGCTTCACCGGAAATGCATGTTTTAGCTAAGCAAGCAAAGGATATGAGCGCTGCTGCAGTTCTTGTATTTGCCTGTGCAAGTGCTATAATCGGAATACTCATCTTTTTACCAAAGTGGATGGAAATATTAAATTGAGGTGTTAGTTCGATGGAAAAATTACAAATAATGGAAGAATCTAAAATCGCACGAGAAAATGCGTATGTCCCATATTCTAAATTCAAAGTGGGTGCTGCTTTAATATCTAAAGATGGCAAAGTGTACCACGGATGCAATATTGAAAATGCAGCTTATACGATGACAAATTGTGCAGAGCGCACGGCTATGTTTAAAGCAGTTTCTGAGGGGGTACGTGACTTTGCTTCACTTGCAGTTGTTGCGGACACTGAGGGTCCTGTATCCCCTTGTGGAGCGTGCCGTCAAGTTCTTGCAGAGTTTTGCGAGCCTACCATGCCGGTGTATCTAATAAATTTAAAAGGTGATGTACTTGAAACAACAGTTGCCGAATTGTTACCAGGTGCATTTTCACCGGAGGATTTAGCCTATGCTGGAAGCAAATAAAGGATACAAATCAGGTTTCATCTCAATCATTGGACGTCCTAATGCAGGGAAATCGACTTTTTTAAATCGAGTCATCGGTCAAAAAATCGCCATTATGAGTGATAAACCACAAACGACTAGAAATAAAGTACAGGGTGTTTTAACAACAGATAAAGAACAAATGATTTTTATTGATACACCCGGAATCAATGAACCTCGTCACAAATTAGGGGACTTCATGTTAAAGGTAGCCAAAAATACGCTCCGAGGAGTGGATGCCATTCTTTTAATGGTGGATGCTACTGATCGCATTGGTAAACAGGATCGTTATATTTTAGAAATGCTTAAAGATAACGAAACACCAGTCTTCCTCGTTATGAACAAAATTGATTTGATTCATCCTGATAAATTGTTAAGTGTGATTGAATCATTTAGAAATGAATATGATTTTGCTGATGTTTTACCGATTTCAGCTTTAGAAGGAATTAATATTGAAAAACTTCTATCCGTATTAAGCAGCCATTTACCAGAAGGTCCTCAATATTACCCAGCTGACCAAGTAACAGACCATCCAGAGCGTTTTATTATTTCTGAATTAATTCGTGAAAAGGTTTTACATTTAACGCATGAAGAAATTCCGCATTCTATTGCCGTCGTTATTGAGAAAATTAAACGAGAAGAAGATAATGACAAAATTCGTGTGACTGCGACAATCATGGTAGAGCGTGATTCACAAAAAGGCATCGTTATCGGTAAAAAAGGCGCTCTCCTGAAAGAAGTCGGGATGCGAGCCCGGAAAGATATCGAAATGTTACTCGGAAGCAAAGTTTTTCTTGAGCTTTGGGTTAAAGTTCAAAAAGATTGGCGCAATAAATCTACTCATTTGCGTGACTTTGGATTCCGAGAAGACGAGTATTAAGAAAAGCGCTAATGCACCACTCTAGTTTCACTGGCGCTGGAAGAATTGATGCGAAAAGTAGCTTTCGTCTGACGTTCTGAAGCTGGAAGGTTAAAAACGTTCCGTCGTTGCACAATGCCTTCATGACTCACATCCTGTGAGCCTCGAACTGGTGTATGGAGCGGGACATAGAGGATACTGCTAGAAAGAAATTACTCATAATTTTTAGCACTTTGTAAAAATTAATGAAAGGCGTGTTGTTCAGTGCTAAATCGAGTAGAGGGCATTGTCTTAAAAACACGTGATTACGGAGAAACCAATAAAATTGTAACACTCTTATCAAGTGAGACTGGCAAAATTACAGCTATGGCTAGAGGTGCTAAGAAACCTGCAAGTCGTTTAGCATCCGTAACACAACCATTTACGCATGGGGCATTTCTAATTCAACAGGGGAATGGTATGGGTACGATTCAGCAGGGAGAGCAAGTCGAATCGTATCGTCATATTCGTGAAAATATTGAGGCGACAGCATATGCCAGTTTTATCGTCGAATTAGTAGATCGTGCGGTTGAGGATCGTACTCCACATGCTGCTATTTTTAATTTATTGAAACATTCGTTACATGCTATTTCTGATGAATATGATCCAGAAGCAATTGCCTTATTTGTTGAATGGAAAATGTTACCAGTTACCGGAATCTACCCAACATTACATGAATGTACCAACTGTAAAGCGACTGATGGAGAATTTGCTTTTTCATTTCAGCAAATCGGTTTCCTTTGTCATCGTTGTTTTGAAGTAGATCCGTATATTATCCGTTTGACACCTGCGCAAGTGAAATTAATACGGACATTTTATACAGTTCCAATCGATCAAGTGGGTAAGCTTACTCTTAAAAAAGAAACAAAAATGTTTATTAAAAAAATTGTTCGAACGATTTATGAAGAACAAACAGGAATACGCTTAAAGTCCCGCTCTTTCTTGGATCAGTTAGAACGAACTCCGCTTTTATTTCCTAAAAAAGAAACGCCAGTCCAGTCTCCTAAATCGGAAGACTGAACTGGCGTTTTTTATTGTGGAATTAGAATTCTAAATGTTTTTCAATATAAGCTTTTACTTCTGATATCGGCATACGTGTTTGTTCCATTGAATCACGGTGACGAACGGTTACCTGACCATCTTCAACTGAATCGAAGTCATACGTGATACAAAACGGAGTACCAATTTCATCTTGTCGACGATAGCGTTTACCTATTGATTGTGATTCGTCATAATCAACCATAAAGGATTTACTTAAATCAGCAAAAACTTCTCCTGCACCTTCAGCTAATTTTTTTGAAAGAGGTAAGATAGCTGCTTTTACTGGGGCAATAGCAGGGTGGAAACGTAAAACAGTACGTTTGTCATCGCCCTCTAATTGCTCTTCTTCATAGGCATCACATAGGAAAGCAAGTGTTACACGATCAGCACCTAATGAAGGCTCTATACAGTAAGGAACATAGCGTTCGTTCGTAATAGGATCGATGTAATTAAAGTCTTCGCCAGAGTGTTCCATATGACGTTTTAAGTCGAAATCAGTTCGATCTGCAATACCCCATAGTTCACCCCAACCGAATGGGAATTTATATTCCACATCAGTAGTTGCAGAAGCATAGTGAGATAATTCGTCTTCATCATGATCGCGTAACCGCATATTATTTTCAGACATACCTAAATTTAACAACCAGTTCTTACAATATTCTCTCCAATAAGAGAACCATTCTAAATCTTCACCTGGCTTACAGAAGAATTCAAGCTCCATTTGTTCGAATTCTCTTGTTCGGAAAGTAAAGTTACCAGGCGTAATTTCATTTCGGAAGCTTTTTCCGATTTGAGCAATTCCAAATGGCATTTTTTTACGCATTGAACGTTGAACATTTTTAAAGTTCACGAAAATTCCTTGAGCAGTTTCAGGACGAAGATAAATATCATTCGATGATGATTCTGTGACACCTTGAGATGTTTTAAACATTAAGTTGAATTGACGAATACCTGTAAAGTCTTGAGCATCGCACTCTGAACAAGTAATATCATGTTCTTTAATAAGTTCTTCCATCTTTTCAAATGATAAACCATCAACAATCATTTCGATTCCTTTTTTATCTAATGCATCTTCAATTATTTTGTCAGCACGATGACGTGCTTTACACTTTTTACAATCAATCATCGGATCGTTAAAATTTCCTACATGACCTGAAGCTGTCCAAACTTTTGGATTCATTAAAATAGCTGCGTCTAGACCAACGTTATAGGGTGATTCTTGAACAAATTTGCGCCACCATGCTTTTTTAATATTATTTTTTAATTCGATACCCAGTGGACCGTAGTCCCACGTGTTTGCTAAACCGCCATAAATATCAGAGCCGGGAAACACAAATCCTCTATGTTTAGCTAAACTAACAACTTGTTCCATTGAAATTGACATTGAAATCCCTCCAAAATAAAATAAGCACCCATCCTCCGGACATTTATCATGTCCGGGGACGAGTGCATAATACCCGCGGTTCCACCCCAGTTGATTGCTAAAAGCAATCCACTTTCACAACTTATGACTCCGAGATGCCTTTTCAAGTTCGTTGCAGACTTTCACCATCTCTGCTCGCTTTATTTTGAACCATACTTATTTTCTCATCTTCGTCTATTTAATTGATGCTATTATATCACAGTGAGTTGGTTTGTGCTACATAAGCAATGTACTAGATAACCTAACATAATTAGTATATAATATTGAACATTGAGTATAACACTTTTTGAGGCGGTGAGTCCGATCGAACTCAATAAACGTCAGGAAGATATTTTACAAATCGTGAAAGGCAATGGACCCATTACAGGGGAACAAATTGCAGAACGATTACATTTAACAAGGTCTACATTAAGACCTGACTTGGCTATATTGACAATGGCTGGATTTTTAGATGCAAGACCAAGAGTAGGTTATTTCTATTCTGGCAAAAAAACAGGTCAAGCTGTTAAAGATAGTATGATGAATATGAAGGTTCGCGACTTTCAGTCCATTCCGGTTGTCGTAGCGGAAAATATGACTGTGTACGATGCTATTTGTCATATGTTCCTAGAGGATGTTGGCACATTATTTGTCGTCGATAAAAATGCTTATTTAACGGGAGTACTTTCCCGAAAAGATTTGCTCCGTACAAGTTTAGGACAACAAGACTTAAATAAAATTCCTGTTCATATTATCATGACAAGAATGCCAAATATAACGTTTTGTTTTAAACACGATTCGTTAATTCACGCTGCAAAAATGTTAATTGATAAACAAATTGATGCTTTACCAATAGTACATGAGCATTCAGATGGTTATGAAGTAATTGGTAGACTGACAAAAACGAATATAACCGGTGCTTTTCTGTCACTTGCAGAAAATCATGATATATGAGGTGATGAACACAATGAAGAGATTGAATATATTCATAGTATCTGACTCAGTCGGAGAAACCGGTGAATTAGTTGCAAAAGCAGCTGTTAGCCAATTCCGAGCAGGACTTCAAGATACTTCATTAAAGCGTTTTTCTCATATTGAAACTTTTGATCATTTAAAAGAAATATTGAATTTGGCAAAAGAACAAAACGCCATGATTTTATATACTTTAGTGAGAAAGCAAATGCGTTCTTATTTATTGAATGAATCCGCCAAAAAAGGTGTTCGTTCAATAGATTTAATGGGACCTTTACTTGATACACTTGAAAATGATTTATCAGAAACTCCTTTCGAAGAACCAGGCTTAGTCCGAAAATTAGATGACGATTATTTTAAAAAAATCGAAGCGATAGAATTTGCGGTTAAATATGATGACGGCAGAGATCCTAGAGGAATTTTAACCGCAGATATTGTTTTAGTTGGGGTTTCACGTACATCGAAAACGCCATTATCACAATACTTAGCTCATAAGAGGTACCGAGTAGCCAATGTACCGTTAGTGCCTGAAGTAGAGCCTCCTGAGGAATTATTTCTTATAGATCCGGCTAAATGTTTTGGTTTAGTTATCTCGCCTGACAAATTAAATTCAATTAGAAAAGAACGTTTAATCGCACTTGGATTAAATGATGATGCAAATTACGCAAAACTCGATCGGATTAAACAAGAAATCGTTCATTTTGATAAAGTGGTATCAAAAATTGGATGTCATGTTGTAGATGTGACGAATCGAGCCGTTGAAGAGACAGCTAATCTTATCCTTAGCAAGATTCAGTAAGTTTAAACCATCCCGGTTAGGGAGGGTTTTTTCTTTTGATTTCAAATAAATAGATAGATTTTTCATAAAAAACGTTTTATAATAAAAAATTGTGGTAAAAATGTTTAAGAACATGACTTTTGAAAGATAAATTCTATTTTTTTGTCGAATCTTGCAGGATATTCATCAATTATCTCGAATTCAATACTTAGACTACAAAGATGGTGATGAAAACATGCAACGAATTCCTGAAGAAATGATTGAACAAATCCGTTCGGCTAACGATGTAGTCGATGTTATAAGTGAGTATGTACAGTTAACAAAACGAGGCCGAAATTGGTTTGGTTTATGTCCATTTCACGGAGAACAAACACCATCTTTTTCTGTGACACAAGATAAACAAATATTTCATTGTTTTGGATGTGGTGCTGGAGGCAACGCCATTACATTTGTTATGGATATCGAACAAATTCCGTTTCAAGAAGCAGTCAGTAAGTTAGGTGCTCGAGTCGGTATAGAGATTGATATTGAACCATCAACAATTGCAATGGAACCTGTTTCTAAAGAAGAAAGTCATATGAAAGAAGCCCATACATTTGCAATGGACTATTATCATCATCTTCTTTTAAATACTGAAGAGGGAGAAGAAGCACTTCTTTATTTAGAAGAAAGAGGATTTTCGAAAGCGCTTATTGAACAGTATGGTATAGGATGGGCTTTACCTGGTTGGGACTCCTTAACAACTTTATTAGCTCGCAAAGGGTTTGATTTAGCTGAAATGGATAAATGCGGTCTTATTATACGAAAAGATAATAAGAATGAATTCTTCGATCGGTTCAGAGAACGAATAATGTTTCCCATAAAAAATGAGTTTGGACATGTTATTGGCTTTTCTGGAAGAGTTTTAAGAAAAGATTCTCAAGACGCAAAATACATGAATAGTCCGGAATCCCCCATTTTTCAAAAAAGTAAAATTTTGTATAACTTAGACGTTGCCAGACCGATTATCCGAAAAAAACGTAAAGTCATTGTGATGGAAGGCTTTATGGATGTAATGGCAGCAGCAAAAGCGGGTATAACTAATACGGTTGGTACAATGGGTACTTCTCTTACTCAGCAACATGTGAATAAGTTAAAGCGTTTAACAGACTCAGTCATCATTTGTTATGATGGGGACTCTGCGGGTTGGGAAGCTGCGAAACGCGCATCAGAAATGTTAATGAATGAAAATGTCAAAACGGAAATAGCTTTGTTACCAGATAAACTGGATCCGGATGATTACGTGAAAACGTATGGTCCTGAAGCATTTCAGACTCAAATTATTGACCGTCCTCATGCTTACTTAGCTTTTATGATGATGGCAGCTCGAAAGAATAAAAACTTCCAATATGAGAACGATACACTTCAATATGTTCAAGAGGTGTTAGAATATTTAATTGTGAAGTCTTCTCCTCTTGAGAGGGATTTATATATACGACAACTCTCAAAAGAAACCAATATTTCTGAAGATGCGATTTATCAGCAATTTAGAAAAATCGAAGGAAAGTCTCTTAGACAGCAATCCAATCCATCCTTTAAAAAGATGGAAGAAATAATACCTGTGAAAAACAAAAAGGTGCAAGCAATTGATCGTGCTGAAAAATTATTATTATCCCACATGCTGCATCAAGCAGATATAGTCGATCAAATACATCAAGAGCATGGATTACATGTTTTTATACATGATCCTTATGAAGCAATATTTGTACGTCTCATTGGATTTTATGATGAATTTGCTCAAGCAGATACACATCGCTTTCTAGAAAGCTTAAATGACAATGAATTACGTAAACTAGTGATGGAAGCAACGTTGACAGAACGAGATCCTGAGCATGCTCGGGAAGAGGTTTCTGACTGTCTTCGTCAAATAAATAAGCACCGTATAGAGCTTCAAATACAATTGAAAATGCACGAATCAAAAGAAGCTGAAAAACTTCAAGATATGAAACGCGCACTAGAGATTGCCAAAGAAATTATCGATTTGAAAAAATCGTTATCAACATTGTAAATTGATGTGGTTTAAAAGGAGGAAGACTTATGGCGGACAAGTCTGAACGTACAAAAGAGGTAGAAACAGAGGTTACACTAGAGGAAGCAAAAAAATCTCTTGTTGAAACAGGTAAAAAAAATGGAGAATTGACTTTTGCTGACATAGCTGAAAAATTATCCGTATTTGAGTTGGAATCCGATCAAATCGAAGAATTTATCGAACAACTTGAAACAAAAGGTATTGAACTTGGTCGTAAAGATGGCGACGAAGAAGATCTAGAAAAGTTAATGAAAAAAAGTCAGGAAACAGAAACGTTTGACTTAAATGACTTAAGCGTGCCACCGGGTGTAAAGATTAATGACCCTGTTCGCATGTATTTAAAAGAAATTGGTCGAGTTGATTTATTATCGGCTGACGAAGAAATTGAATTGGCAAAACGCATCGAAGACGGAGATGAAGAAGCTAAGAAACGTTTAGCTGAAGCTAACTTACGTTTAGTCGTAAGTATTGCAAAACGTTACGTAGGTCGTGGAATGCTTTTCTTGGATTTAATTCAAGAAGGGAATATGGGTTTGATTAAAGCTGTAGAGAAGTTTGATTTTAGAAAAGGCTTTAAATTTAGTACCTATGCAACTTGGTGGATTAGACAAGCTATCACCCGTGCGATTGCTGACCAGGCAC
>JBEVEQ010000250.1:0-4387 GCA_040512715.1 Paenisporosarcina sp.
CGTTACAGGCGGACGCTTTCCACGGGCGGTCCGTAAGCCTTCTAGTCGCAAGTTCCTTGGAAGTCTTACCTGGACACGTTTTTCTCGCTGGAGTTGCCGCCTTTTACTACAAATCACCTAAAATTAATAATTAACAGTAATACATAACAAATCTTTTTTATTTTCGAACAACACACCAAGACTTTTCTATACTGATTTTTCTTATCAGTATAAAAATGAACGCAAAAAAACCCCGTCCTATGAAAGGGACGAGGTTTGAGTTCGTGGTTCCACCCTTCTTCCTTCTCAATAGTCGCATGACTAATAAGATGAAGCTTTGAGCCGACTAACGGGCCGTTACCGTCAACAATTACTAAAAATTTCACTGTTGCTGCTCCGAGGTGGTTAAATGTCTGTCGTACTTAAGAAGCTTTCAGCCAGGGCTTCTCTCTCTAAAAGTCGTACAGATAAATATTGTCCTCATCTTGGCATTTCATTATTCTTATGTTGACATTTTACTCTTGCTTTAAATTAATTGCAATACTTAAGTTTATTTATACACTTGCTAATTCTCGCATCTCTATAACGTGTTCAAATTGAGAAGTAGGATGCGGATGAATTCCTAGCAAATCACATGGTCGACCAATTAAGTCGATACATCCGTCTTTTAATTTAACTATTCGATCAGCAAGAGCATGTGCATCATTTTCATCATGTGTGACAAAGATCGATGTGATGTTTGCTTTTTTCAAAATTTCACGAAGATCTTTACGAATTTTCACTTGTAGCTCAGCATCTAAATTACTAAATGGTTCGTCCAACAAGATTAAATGAGGATTTGGTGCAATCGCTCTAGCTATTGCTACACGCTGTTGCTGTCCACCACTTAATTGATGAGGATAGCGTTTTTTATAATCTTGTAATTCGACTAATTCCAAGACTTCTTGAAGACGTATTTTCTTATCAGCTCTATTTAATTGAAATAAACCAAATAATATATTTTCAGCAACGGTCATATGAGGAAATAAGGCATAGTCTTGAAAGACCATTCCAATACCCCGTTTTTCAGGTTGCAAGAACGTTCGGTCATCAAACACTACCTCATCTTGTATCTTTAAGGAACCAGTCGTTGGTTTCTCAAGTCCTGCAAGTAAGCGTAAAATTGTACTCTTCCCACTCCCGCTCCGACCTAAGATAGAAATCACTTCACCTTTTTCGATTGTCATTGAAAAATTGTATAGTGCAGGTCTTTCTGTATTGGGATATGAAAAACAAACATTATTTATGGAAATAAACATGTCAATTCGGCTCCTTTTCAAGAAACTTGTAAAACACGACAATTGCAAGGGCACTAATACCGACTATTAATAACGAAGCTTGAGAGGCTTCCATAATTTTTTCATCACTTGCATATTGAAAAGCTTTGGTTGATAAAGTATCAAAATTGAAAGGGCGTAATATTAAAGTCAGTGGAATCTCTTTTAATATATCGATAAACACTAAAATAAATCCACTAATGATTGCACCTTTTAACATAGGAACATCTACTTTAAAAAATGTTTTGGTTAACCCAACACCGAGTAGTCTAGATGCATCTCGGAAATCTGTTCCGATTTTATCATATCCGGATTCAATTGAGTTATAGCCAATAGCAAAAAATCGAATAATGTAGGCTGAAATCAACATAACTATACTAACACTCAGTACCAATGTGGTTTCTATTCCAATTAATCGATACATAGGTACTAAAAATCGATCGAGGGCAATAAAAGCAGTTACAACTGCAACAGCAATTACCGCACCTGGTATAGAATAACCGAGAATTGTAAGTTTAGGCAATAATTTCGAGATTTTACCACTCACTAGTCGACTAAAGTTGCCGACTACCAATGCAAAAATAATAATAGCAGTAGCACTAAATCCAGCAACTAAGACAGAATTTTTTACGTATGTTAAAAACTCACCCATCGGAATAGTTCCAATGGTTAAAATCATCCAGTCTATCAATTGTGCGATTGGAATAAAAAAGCCTAAGCTCAAGATGATTAAGCCATAGCCAGTAGCTAATCCTGCTCGCCAGCCATTTAACTTAATAAGAGGCAACGGACGTACCTTAGTTGTGGAATAACTATATTGTCTTCTACCACGTAAAATCTTTTCAATCATTAAAATTAGAATGACAAATCCCATTAAGGATGCTGCAAGTTTAATTGACGAATCAATATCGCCTAAGCCAAACCAAGTTTGAAAAATTGCGGTGGTAAAGGTTTGAATTCCGTAGTATTTAACAACACCGTAATCATTTAATACTTCAAGCACAACTAAACTTGCTCCACCAATAATTGATACTCGAGAAATGGGAATAACTACTTGAATGAATGTTCGCCAAGGGCCTTTTCCTAACATTCGAGCACTTTCAATTAAAGAAGCTGATTGTTGAGATAAAAATATTCGTGTAATGGTATATACATAAGGATATAAAAACATGGTGTAAATAAAGATTGCACCAGGTAAATTCATAATATCAAAAAGGGCTGGATTCAAATCTAAACCAAGTCGATCTCTAAGAGTCGATTGAATAATGCCTGTGTAATTAACGATTCCATGATACGTATACGCCCCAATGAAAGGTGGAATCGAAAGGGGTAAAATGAGTGCCCATTTCAAAAAGTTTCTTAATGGGAACTGATATTGTGCGATGAGCCATGCCAAACTTAAACCAATGGATATGGTGAATATTGCAGATGCACTAATTAGTATCAGAGAAGTTTTAATGAATGAACCGAGAACAAATTCTTTCATATGCTCCCAGTTTTCATTTGTAGGTGTGAATATGGCCGTTACAATCGTTACATTTGGTAAAAATAACAAAAGCATGATAACGGCCGCTGACACGGTCCAAGTATTAAAGTCTGCCAATCTTCTTTGCATAATTCCCCTACACCTCATAACTAAATATTAGAAACCTCAACTTCTTTTTTTCTATGTTGATGGTTCCCTTCTGCTATCCCTATACATGGTAACAGAAATTTATGCAAAAAATCCCTTGTTACGAAAATTGTAACAAGGGCAATTGTTTTTAATTATTTCCAACCTACTTCATTAAAGATTAAAATAGATTTCGCATTATGATCACCTAAAGCAGATAATGAAATGTCTTGCTCTTTGAACTCGCCCCATGATCTCAATAATTCTGTAGGTTCAACAGATTCATTTACTGGATATTCATAATTTGCTTCTGCAAATTTAACTTGAGCTTCAGGTGCTGATAAAAATTCTAAGAGTTTAATTGCATTTTCTTTATTTTTAGCCGTTTTAACAATTCCAGCTCCACTTACATTTACATGAGTTCCTGTTGTTTCTTGGTTAGGGAAGAAAATTCCTAAACCTTCTGCAACTTTAACTTCTTCTGCATCTTCTGAATTTAGCATTTGGCCAAGGTAGTAGGTGTTCATAATTGCTACGTCACCAATACCAGCAGCAATTGCTTTTGCTTGATCACGATCTCCACCTTCAGGATCACGCGCAAAGTTTGCTACAAGTCCTGCAGCCCACTCCTTCGCTTTTTCTTCACCTTCGATTTCAATGAATGATGCTAATAATGATTGATTATAGACATTTTCTGAGCCGCGAATCAATACGCGACCTTCCCATTGATCTTCCGTTAATGCTTCATATGTTGATAAGTCTTCAGGTTTAACTGTCTCTTTGTCATATACAATGACACGAGCACGTTTTGTTAAGCCATACCACGTTTGATCTTTATCTTGGAAGTTTGCTGGAATTTGCTTGTCAAGTACATCACTAGATACTGCTTGTAATAAGCCATCATCTTTAGCACGGAATAAGCGACCAGCATCAGCTGTTAAAAATAAATCTGCTGCAGTTGCATCACCTTCACGCTTTATGCGCTCAAGTAATTCGTCAGCTTCTCCTTTGATAACGTTTACTTTAATCCCTGTTTCTTCTGTGAACTTTGCATATAATTCATCGTCAACATCATAATGACGTGCAGTATATAAGTTTACTTCCATACTTTCGTTCGTTTCTTTTACTTCTTTTGTTTCAGTTTTTTTTGTTGTTGCTTGATCATTTCCACACGCTGATAAAACTAATAGTGTAAATGACAATAATAGGAATAATACTTTTTTCACTAGTTGTCTCTCCCTTTTAACATTTCGAATTGGTATTGAAAACGATTCTCAATATCAATTATAGGTGGGATTCACAAATTGTCAATCAATCTTAGGCTGTATTAGTATATTCGAAATATTCAATTAAATTTTCATGGATTTAGGTTCCACTTACTTTTGATGATTATTTATTTTTTATATTTATTAACCTCAAATAAATGAAAAAGAGTGAGGTTCTCCCCACTCTTTTAGCCGTCTCTTCTATTTTTTCCGCT
>JBEVEQ010000277.1:0-8813 GCA_040512715.1 Paenisporosarcina sp.
AAAAGAGCAGGCTCATGACCTGCAGATGCATATGTAAACACAGAATTTTGTACATTGTATCTACCATAAAACATCGATATGAACATATCATCATTTACACTTTTTTCAACGATTCGGTTAATAACATCTAGAATGATAGCAGGATCGGTATGTGAATCTTCAAGACTATCCATACCATATTTAACCATCGACATACAAAGAGCCGCGGGTATACCTTTGCCTATTACATCAGCAACTGCTACTCCAGCATAGTCACTGTTATCACTTAAGAAGTAAATATAATCACCATTCATTTGTCTAGCTGTGTCAGAAATTAAACCTATCTATATTACATTTATTGTTGTAACTTTGTTTTTCAACAAAGTTTTTTGAAGTTTTTCCGCTAAGTCCATTTCCACCTTCATCTCTTCCTGACGTTGAAGAAGACTTTGATGTTCTTTAAGAGCAAGTCCATAGCGAATCATCATTTCAATTAACAAGTCAAATGAATGCCATACATTCACGGGTAATTCAGGTTGCATTTCCTCTAAAGCCGATTTGTGGATACTAATCACTTCTTCAGGGGAAATGTTTTTTTGAATTAATTGACGGCTGAAATTTTGACCTGCATATAGGTTTTGCTCTGTTTGACGCATGACATATTGACGCATGATCTCTTTATATTGCCGTTCAATTTCTTGAGGCATTTTTACAAACCTCCCTACCTAATCCATTTTGTCGCTTTGATAATCGTCCCTTCACCAAGAACGGTTTCAACTTTAAAATCGTCCATTAAACGTTTAACTCCCGGCATTCCAGCTCCTAAGCCACCTGATGTAGAGAACCCATCCTCCATCACTTTTCGAACATCGGGTATTCCCGGTCCTTCATCTGATGCGATGATAATGATTCCAAACAAACCGCCTTCTGATATACGTTCAATTTCAATCTTTCCTTTTCCCGCATATAAGTAAATATTACGAGCAAGTTCACTAATTGCTGTTGTAATACGCGCTTGGTCGACAGTGCCAAATCCAACTTCTTTTGCCTCATTTCGCCCAAGTTGCCTAGCAGCAACAATATCCCACTCCGTTAAAATTTCTACAGAAGACCGATAACCCATTTCTAGGCCTCCAATTCTTGTTGGAGTTTTTCAAGACCATTTTCTAAGTCTAATGCTGTCATCACATCTTCAAGTCTAATACCTAATTCAATGAGTGTGATGGCAACTGCTGGTTGAATTCCAGTAATGACAACTTTCGCTCCCATTAAGCCAGACATGGCAATGACGTCCCCTAAAACTTTAGCGATAAATGAGTCTATGAAGTCAATCGGTGTTAAGTCAATGACAACACCTCTAGCACTTGTTTCGTGCATTTTAGTTAATAAATCTTCTTGGAATTGGAGAGCTGTTTGATCATCCAATTCCCATTGTATAGATACGATTAGACAATCTTTTAGTTTTAGTATAGGAATGCGTAAATTCAATCTTTTTCCACCTCCACGATTTGACGATTTGTCCAAGCTAAAGCTTGTTCAACTCCACGTTGTAGCGTGCTAGTTGTTGAGAAATCTTTTAAATTGATACCAAGAGTTACGATTGTTTGAGCAATTTCCGGACGTATTCCTACTAACATACATTTTGCTCCAACTAATCTTACAGCGTCTGCTGCTTGAATAATATGATGAGCAACCATTGTGTCAACAACAGGAACTCCTGTGATGTCTAGTAAAACTACTTCTGCACGGTGTTTAACTACACCTTCTAATAAGTTTTCCATAATTAGTTTTGCTCGCTCAGTATCGATTGTTCCAACTAATGGCATAACCGAGATTTTGTCGAAAACAGGGATAAGTGAAGCTGAAAGCTCTTGTAATGCAATCTTCTGCAATTGAACCGTTCGCTCCCATGTAGTAGCATAAGTTTCCACAATTCCGTCTCGCATCGGTGTAACCCACTTTGAAAAAATCGTAACATACTCTTTCATATTTGAGTCTACAATCGTTCCATTTTCTTCAAGCATCGAATAAACGATCGTAGTGAAGTGAGTTATCGCTTTCATCACAAATGAGATCGACCATCCGAATCGTACGACTTTATTTGTGAAATCCTTTAATCGAACCTCATAATTTATTTCACCTTCGTAAAGGTTTGAAATCATCAACTCTGCAAATTCACGACTTGTTTTATTGATTACTTCTTGCGACATGATTAGGAAGAAACGTTCTTCTGAATCTTCTTGCATCAAGCCTTGCCATCTTGTTATGATTTCTTCCAAATTATCTTGAATGAATGAAGCCATTTGTTTATTCATTTTGTGCTTTAAAGCCTCCTCGTGACAAATTAATACCTAGTTTATATTGTATAGGAAAAATGAAAAGTACACACGTTTTTTAAATCAATGTAAAAAAACACCAAACGGTAGACAATCCGTTCGATGTTTCTCAGATATGTATGATTAAAATTTAACAAGACCTAGACTTATTTCCAGCGCCTCATCGACTTCTTCCATCAAGACATCATCTAGCTGCGTGATTTTATCAGTTAGTCGCGACTTATCAATCGTTCGCAATTGTTCTAGCAAAATAACGGAATCCCGTTCAAATCCATACTTTTTAGCATTGATTTCTACATGCGTTGGTAACTTTGCTTTTTGAATTTGCGCCGTGATTGCCGCAATGATGATTGTTGGGCTGAACCGATTACCAATATCGTTCTGTATCACCAAAACGGGTCGAGTTCCACCTTGCTCAGAACCGACCACAGGCGATAGATCAGCGAAAAAAACGTCACCGCGTTTTACGTTCAAATTTTCATCCTCCGCTTACGAGACGCTCCACAGTATGCTCCGCTTCGTATTCCAAATGCAAGCATTCACTTGCGATGGATAAGTTAATATGCGACATCTCGACGTAGCCTTTGATCATGGCTTCTCGTATAAGATTTGGTTGAAGATGTTTTCCTGTTCTTTTTGTGGAAATATAAACAAACTCTCCTGGCTCAGCCAGTTGTTGCTCTTTCTGCTCTACAAGATTGCGCACAATTTGTCTAGGAAGTTTTACAACAACTTCCTTTGTCTCTCTTTTCTCATTCACAGCTAACACCTCCGACAAACCCGTCCCTCTTTTCAATACATTTTTATCTTACCATTTAAAAGTGACAATGAGAAGACAAATAAGGAAAATATCTGACAATATTTTTTATTTCGTCGGATGGTGTCGATTTTCAGTGTTTATATACCCTAGGTACACGTTCAGTTAAGATACACGGAATCTCGTATGATATTGTGTTTAGTTTTTCTGCCCATTCTTCTACATGAATTGTTTCGTGACCTTGTCTTCCTAATAAAACCACTTTTTCTCCGATTGGGACTTCTTCGTCTAAGCGAATCATACACTGATCCATACATATACGACCTACAATCGGTACTCTTTTGCCTCGAATTAAAACTTCTTGCCCACTTAGTCCCCTTAACAACCCATCCGCATATCCTATAGGTAAGGTAGCAATCCATTCACTTTGTTGCGAACGGTATGTTGCGCCGTAACTAATGGGTGTTGCTTCGGGTACTCGCTTAATATAAGCAACTTCAGTATGCAAGGACATCGCAGGAGATAAAGGAAACGGCAGAATCTCACTTACATATGGAGAGGGAGACAAACCATATAAGGCAATGCCGAAGCGAACACCATCGAATAAAGATTCATTTCGAATTAGCGCAGCTGCACTATTGGCTGCATGCACAAGTCTAGGCTTGACTTTAAATAAGCGTAGAAAATTCTTAAATTTCGACATTTGTTCATTGTAATGATTCGTTTCTTTCTCGTCTGCTGTCGAAAAATGCGTAAACACGCCGTCAATACACATATCATCTCGTTGGTTAATAAGTTCAATAATTGAACGTAAATCTTCTTCCGTGTAAATGCCTAAACGACCCATACCAGTATCCAATTTTAAGTGGATATTAAGTCGATTAGATAACGGAGGAATTTGATTGACCCACATTTCATTAAACACCGTAACAATAATATTCATTTCAGCAGCGGCTTTAGCAAAAGCAGGTGGAGATGCACCCAATACAAGAATAGGCGATTCGATGCCCTCTTTTCGCAACCGAATCGCTTCATCTGGAGTTGCTACCGCAAGCATACTCGCTCCTGCCTCCATGGCGGCCATAGCAACCTTTACAGCTCCATGACCATAGGCATTCGCTTTTACAACCGCAATAATTTCCAATGGTTTGTTAATATGCGTTTGTAGGTTTAGTATATTCAATTTTATCGCATTCAAATCAATTGCTGCAAAAGTTGGTCTATAAAAATCCATATATATTCCTCATTTTCAGATGCGACGAGCTGCAACTTTTTTATTTCAAATCCTGATTTGACATTGAACCAGCAACCATCATCATTTCTTCACGCGTCATAGAGTCAGATGCTAAGAAGAATTGAATTCCATTTTGTTCCCAAGTGATTGATTTATCCGTAATTGCGCCAATCGCAAATCCTAAATCAGCAGGATCTCCTGGAGCTGTAACCGGCATAAGTGTACCGTCCACAAAACTAACTGGAGATTGAATGATTGTAAATTCTTTCTCTCCACCATACGTTAAAATGACACGATCTTTTTCTTCGTTTTTAATCATTTTTTCTTCTAATTTCGTTACACTTTCCCACGGTAAAGCTGGATAGTGCGTCTCGAAAGTAGTTTTTGTTTCCGTCTTAGCTGTTTCATTGTCTTCCTTAGCATCGGTTGGATTATCTGCTTTGTATTCTGAAGCACTTCTTGAAGTTCCTAAAGTAATCTTATCAAAAGTAATTAAGATTTGTTCTTCTTTTTGATCATTTAAAATCGAAACTTTAGTTGGCAACAACGTTTTTTTACTAATATGGATACGTTGAGTTGGCAACATTTTTTGATGGCTATTTCTTGTTTTTGTTACAAATACATACGAATTTTTATTTTCAGTCATCACCGCTGCTTTATCCTCTTTAATATCTTTAGCGAGCGAGCCAATTAAATATGCTTGGCTATTTTTTTCTGGCCATTCACTTTGAAACTTGTAGGTTTTACCCAATGAAGGCGTTGTTACAAAGACCCCATCTTTATTGCGAACAATCGTTTGAGACATGTCTTCTCCAGATTGAGTAACTTTCACTCGATATAAATCTGGTTTCGTATGCCATACATCCACTTCATAGAGGCGTGGTTCGGACCCTGTTTTAATCTCCATTTTTGCATCGAGCTCATACCCTTTTGTGTCTACCCATTTGTTGCTAAGTTTTTTCAAAACATCTTCTTTAGAATCTGCACCACAAGCGGCTAATACAAACATCATCATCAATAACATTATTCCTGCGGTTAAACGGCTGCGCAAATCTTTTCATCCTTTCTCTTTTCGGTCCGTTGAGACATCTTATGAAAAAGGGACAGGGATTATTCAACTAAAACAACTTGTGCTGCAGCGAATTGTTTTGTATGCGTGATGCTGACAAATCCTTTCACTTCCTTTTCATTAAAATAAAGTACGGGTTTACCTAACGTATCCGATAGTATTTTGATATCTTGAAAGCTACAGTCCTTGCCAATGCCTGTTCCAAGAGCCTTAGCGAAAGCTTCTTTTGCTGCAAATCTCCCTGCTAAAAATTCAATTTGACGATGGGCACTTAACGAAGAGAATTTTTTTATTTCCTCAAGCGATAAAATTCGTTCCACAAATTTGGGGGTACGTTGATAAATCTTCTGTATTTTTTCTATTTCCGTCACATCTAATCCGATACCAGTGATCATTGAAGAATTCTCCTTTCAAAACAACTAAAATAAACGGTATAATACATTCATACAAATAAGAGGTGGATACATGTTTACTAGAAGAGAAAGCTTAAAAGAATACATGCGATTTTATCCTGTGGTTTTCACACTAATTGCTCTGAATATCACGATCTATGTAATGACTTTGTTACCCATCATTGGCGACTGGTTTTTTTACTTTGGTGTTGGTTCGAATTATTTAATTTCTGAGGGTGAATGGTGGAGATTTGTCACGCCAATGTTTTTACATGGTGGTTTGCTGCATTTGTTGTTCAATATGTTTTCGTTATATTTATTTGGTCCAGAACTTGAAAAACTAGCTGGAAAAGTACGATTCCTGACTATTTATTTTATGGCTGGGTTGTTTGGAACGTTTGCAACATTTTTATTGCAAAACTTAGAGTATAATCACGTTGGTGCGAGTGGAGCCATTTATGGTATTTTCGGTGCTTTCGCGGCATTAGTCTATTACGCTCGCAATACAATGCCTCAACTTAAACAAATTATCGTTCCGATTATCGTCATCAGTGTTATTATGACATTTTTACAGCCAAACATAAATATTACCGCACATTTAACTGGGTTGGTTGTCGGATTCTTAATTGGTCTGAGTTATTTCCATCCTAAACGGATTATTAGCTGGAAAATGAGAAAGAAATAAGACAGCCAAATTGGCTGTCTTTTTCATTTAAAATTACAAAGTATACTTTCAAGGGAATACGGGGCCCTTTCCTGCGGACGAACGTCCAAATCTCCACGACCGTGTAAAGTACACGCCCGTTCTGCGGGGCTTCGGACATCCGTTTTTCCGCGGGAGTGGCCCGATTCCCTGTCCATTATTTATAAAATCATAGTAGCTATTCGCCCCCTATATTGTGGTGATTGTAGCAAAAAACGAACATAAATGAGCAATTAAAACAAAGACCAAGGAAATTTCCAAGGTCTTTGTCTACAGTCTGGGACAGCCAAACAAATGGCTGTCTTTTTTACTTACTTATTTTTCGGTTCAAACCAAGTCATGATTTGCTCTGCATCGTTTAACTCTAAATGGTCAACTTTAGCGGTGGCACCTAATAGACCAGACTTGATGGTAGTTTCCACCGATGCCAAATCACGTCTTTTTTGAAATGGACTTTGCTTGATTTCAAATTTTTGCATACGTTTTTTCTCAAGAATGAACGTATACAAACTGACTCCTCGATACCTTAGTGATAATTGATTACCAGATATTGAATATGCAGCCGATCGATGCTGCCAAACTCCAAAAATAATCATGATAGGAATGAGTAGTAAGGACAGTAACCCATATGGATAATAAAAATAGCTTACTACACCAATTATAGGAATCGTCCAAATAAAATCTATTCGATAGTAAAACGCCTTTGCTTTTGCTGGCGAACTAATCCATGAATGTTCTACCTTCACATTCGGAAAAAGTTCTTCTAAGTATTTGTTCACTTCATTCTTTTTTATTAACGGAAATAAACGAATTTTTTGGTCCTTTTCAGAAAGAGAACCACCTGCACTTTCAACAGTAACGGCACAGAATCCGAATAACTGGCGGAGCGGATTTTCTACGATTTGTATTCCTTGAATGCGTCCAAGTGGAATTGTGATTTTTTTCTTCTCTAACAAACCCCGTGTCAAAACAATTTGGTCATCTTCCTGCCAAATGGTAAATTGGTGATAGTTTAAAGTCGTCAAAATCACAGATATAACCCACGTGATTAATAGAAACATAAAGACACTTAGAGTGACCATTAAAAATCCGAATTTCAAAAACACCACAACTTCATCATATATCCGTTCATACGGAATCAGTTCCGAAAATTGAGATACAAATACCCCTAATCCTGATAAAACGACCCCGATACCTCCTGATGTTGTCGCTAAAACAAGCAACTCCTTACTGGTCATTTGATAAATTCGCTTTCCTTTAACTGCAGATTCTTCAAAGGACATTTCCTCTTCGATTAGTTTTTCATCTTTTATTGTAGAAGAGGACTTTCTTCTTTTTGCATCGGCTAATTCTTTTTCAATCCGACTAGCAGCGCTCTTCGTGATAGCCGTAAGCTCTGCTTCTGCTTCATCAGAAACACCTGATCCAGCCGTTTCAATTTTTAATTTAACTAATTTAAGCGGGCGATGTAATATGCCTTCGGTATAATTCACACTTTGTATACGTTCGAACGGAATGTATCGTTTCTTTTTTACAAATAAACCATACTCGATTCGGAGTTCGTCTTCCTCAAACCAATAAACAAATCGCTTCCATTTAATAATTCCACTTAGTAAAAGAAGAATTAATACAAGGCCACCAATTGTATAAGATATATAGCTCGTCCAGCCCCCGTCTCCTCCACCTTGAAATCCATTCGCTACGAATACAATAACGAACGGGAATATCAAGTCCTTCAACCCTTTTACAAAATTAATAACAGCGGAGATGGGATGGAGTTTATAACGTTCCTCAGACATCATCTTCAGCCACCCTTGCTAAAGTGGAAATACGTGATCGAAGTTCATCTGCTTCCGCCGTTACTAATGCTGGAATCGTATGACTAGTGGCAGCAGTAGAAATTGTAATTGATGCTAAATCGTGTTTTCTCAATATGGGACCTTGCTCTGTATCTACATGTTGAACTCGAACCATTGGAACCAAAGTCCGTTTTACAACAAATAACCCATGTTGAAGTTCGATTTCTTCTTCCCTTACTTCATATCTCCAACGCAACCATCTTAGTTTTGGGAATAAATAAATGAATATGTATCCATATGCTATCGAAATAACGACACTTAATATGTAAATCCACACGGGTCCTTCTAGCCACCAATTTAATACACTAGCACCGATAGCCAAAAGAACGATTATGACAGTATGCATAACACCGTATATTCTCCATACCCTTAATCCTTTAACTGAAATACGATTGATGGGTTCATTTCTCATTCAAACACCTTCTTTCTCTATGCATACGATAATACAGGAAAAATGTTTCATTAGAAACGTGATTATTGCAAT
>JBEVEQ010000003.1:0-10334 GCA_040512715.1 Paenisporosarcina sp.
CGGGAGTTACGCGTATTCTCTACTCAGAAATCATTAATATATGATCGAAGGCTAAGGACACCACCTGATAAGGCTTGCCAGTTCGTCCGCGGAAAGTGAGCGGATTCCCCTTATTTTTTATAAAAATTAACAGTAAAAGTTAACAGATCCTTTTAATTAGTTAATGGGGTAGTAGCAGGCTTTCTTCTCTTAGGATTAAACCCACCAAGGAGTAATCGACCATAAGGAACAAGTTTTTGAATGATGATTGAAGCCACTATTGGAACAATAAGTCCAAATGCAGTAAATCCAATCAATCCGTATTCAAAATAATCATTGAGTAAAATATCGGTGAAAATATGCAAATACATAATAGAAATCGAATGTTTTTCAATTTTTTGTAGCCATGATAGTGATATCTTGGCTGTAACACGTTGCATGAGACCTACGAAAACTAATGTGAATGATATAGGAATCAGTAAATCAAGCGCAAAATGTTCATAACGTAAAAACTTCATACTTAAATGATAGTCAATGATATTATTCCAATCCAAGACTAATGCTGTGATACTTCCTATTATTCCAGCAATAAACCAAGGGGTGGTGATATTCAGCCATATATTTTTCATATAGTAGCCAAGGGCAAAATAGACGACAGCCATTAAAGCAACATCGATATTCCAAATCATTGGGATTGTTTGAGAAGCTTCATCCGGTGCGCCACCAATAACTCGCATAGCAAACAAACTTTCCCCATGGGCAATAAGATAAAATGTCGACAATATAATGATTTGCTTCGTACGATTGAAATACTTTGTCATCCATAAGAAAAACAAAAACGTAAAGAAAAGTGTTGTAACAAACCAAAACACGCCATATGCTCCACGTGCAAAACGGCCACCGATGACAAGTGTCCACAAGTCATTCAAGTACCATGAAAGCTCCATGTTTCCTGATCCAATTTCCATCCCGTATCGGATGACAGTTATCGTTACAAGGAAAAATAAATATGGTACGATAAGCTGCATAAAGCGTTTGTAGATGACTTCTTTTGATTTGCCTTTTTCCAAAATAGGCTTAAAAAACAGCCCACTTAAGAGGAAAAACGCAGGCATATGAAACCAATATATATATTTTCCTAATGGGAAATCTAATTGTCCTGGGTAATGTCCGATAACGACTAAAATCATCAGAAATCCTTTTGTGACATCTACCCAATTTAAACGTTTCTTCTCCATTTTAAGGCTCCTTATAATATCAAACTTTTATTATTATATAGCCTCTTTCGTATACAAATAAACAGTTGTTATGGATTTGATACAATCATGACATACAAATGATAGAAAGGTGGAAAATTGTGTGGACATTTCCATAATGTCAGTTTCGTTTCCTGTCGATCAAGAAACAGCGAGAGAAATCATGAATCTCGTTCAAACAACAGAAAAACATGACAAGCTCTCGTACGAGCAAGTGCTTAATATGTATGCGATAACTGATGAGTTGGTTAAAGGTTTTGTGGTGTTAGCCTATAATGAGGAAGAGTTAGTAGGAGTTATATCTGCCGTTGATATGATTGGAATTCATTCATATGAATGGAGTGGGCTCGTACAGCCTAATTATCGAAACCAAGGAATTGGAAAAGCTTTAGTTACGGCTTTGAATAAAAATCTAGAAATGCGTGGTGCTGAGGCTGAGTTAGCACTGACAATAAATGAAGTGCAGAATGCTAAACAATTTTATAATTCACTAGGATATGAATGGAATTTTTCTGAAGCAACCATGGTCGCAAGCCCAGCTGATGAGAAAAGGGATAGCGATGTTCAAGTGTATCCCTTAACTAATGAGCATCAAGAAATTACTCAGATACTCATGGATGCTTTTGGTGATACGGAAGAAGAAGTACACACCATTCTAAACTTCAATGAATCAAATCCAAGTCGCCACGTTTACGTCGCTAAGATTAATGGGGTAAGTGTAGGAACTGTTACGGTAGTAGAAGAAAGTAAAACATTTTGGATCACTGCTCTTGCGACAGATGTTTCCAAGCAAGGACAAGGCATCGGGTCAGCCATTTTGCGTTTTGTATTAGCAGAAGCAAAAAGATGTAATGTCGAAAAAGTGATATTAGATGTAGAAATCGATAATGCAGGTGCCCTTTCCATTTACGAAAAGGCAGGGTTTAATACGAATTTACAAGTTGATTATTACGTGAAAAGCACCACAAATTAAATTTGTGGTGCTTTTACATGACTTAATTGCCAACAAAAGGAGGGAGTAGTATGGAGAGTCGTCCAGTTACTTTTCATCTATTCAACATTTAATAAGCAATTATAACGATGGAATGATATGTTTATTAGAATAAGGGAGCAAGTAGAATCATTATGAACTAGGTAAAAGTAGATATATGCTATGACAAAAAAGAATCGAATTTTGATAGTTTTAACTGATATTCGACAGAAGTCGCAAAAATGAAATATTTCTTGCAATTCAATTAATTGTTGATATAATTAATATTAATCAAATAAATGGGTAGAGAATTGGAGAAAACCTGCAAATGTAAGCCCTTACAAGGGTTTGTTTTGTATGGTTTTTTCCTTTTTTTATGGAGCTTTTATTTGAATAAAACATAAGTGGGGGAAAGATGATGAGAAAAGGTATTAGTTTAGTAGGGTCACTCTTATTAGTTAGTTCAATTTTAGCAGGATGTGCAGGGGGAAATAGCGATGGAGGGGATAAAGGATCAGATCGTATTACGTTTTATTCTCCAGAAACACCTGAGATGACAAAAGAACTAGCAGAGAAGTTTGAAGAATTGAATGGTACAAAAGTAGATGTTCATTATGCAGGAACAAACATTTTGGTTAATAAAATGTTAGCTGAAAAGGATAATCCACAAGGTGATGTTTGGTACGGTGGTGGAGGAATTTTACCATTTGAAGCTGCTGCTGATAAAGGAATTATCGGTTCATATGAACCTGATATGGCAAAAGATTGGGACGTTGTCGAAAATGGGATAAAAGTAAAACACAAAGATGGTAAATATGTTGGAGTTGAAGTGTTTGTACTTGGTTTTGCATATAATACAGAGCTAGTTACTGCTGAAGAAGCTCCAAAAACGTGGGATGATTTATTAGATCCGAAATGGGCAGGAAAAATTCAATTCTCAAATCCAGCTGCATCAGGAACAGCCACTTTAATGGTGTTGAGCCAAATGATGGAACGTGGAGAAAAAGAGGGTTGGGAATACTTCGAGAAGTTACTTGCACAAGCAAATTCAACTCCTGACTCAGGTTCAGCACCTACTAAAGCTGTAGCGAAAGGCGAAGCACATATTGGGATTGGCTTTGACTTTATGGCTTATGAGCAAAAAGCAAATGGAGAAACGGTAGATTTTGTCGTGCCAGACAAAACACCAATTTTAACAAATCCGGTGTCATTGGTTGAAAATGCACCAAATGAAAAAGGCGGAAAAGAACTTATTGATTTCTTATTATCAAAAGATGGACAACAAATTTTAGCTAACTGGTACCATATTCCGATTAATCCTGAAGTTGAATCAAAAACACCTTTAACGCTTGATAGTATTAAAGAAAATGCAGTAGATCTAGATATTGATTGGGTGAATGAAAACTACGACCGCGTTCGTAATGAATGGAAAGAGAAATTTCAGTAAGTAAGGTGGGGAAATCATGGGTTCAGTAGTAATCAATAATTTAACGAAAGAGTTCAATGGCGTTAAGGCATTAAAAGATATTAACCTAGATATTCAAGAAGGCGAATTTTTCGCCCTCTTGGGTCCATCTGGGTGTGGGAAAACGACTACGATGCGTTGTATAGCGGGCTTTGAAAACCCGACAACAGGTGAAATTCTAATTGGTAATAAAGGTATAAAGGACATTCCAGCTAACAGGAGAAATTGTGGAATGGTTTTCCAAAGTTATGCTTTATTTCCGCATTACAATGTATTTGAAAATGTGGCTTATAGTTTAAATATAAAAAAATTAAATAATAGTAATGTATTCTCTAAACTGGGCATTTACGCTCGTTTATTAAACCGTAAATTCGGCAAAACGCCTAAAGATATTGAAGCAAAAGTGATGGAAATTCTTGATTATGTAGAGTTGACGCCTTATGCAAAACGCTTAACGAGTGAATTATCAGGTGGGCAACAACAACGTGTTGCACTTGCACGTGCACTAGTAATGGAACCTGCAGTGTTATTGATGGATGAACCATTGTCCAACTTAGACCAAAAGCTTCGTCACTCTATGAGAAATACCATACGTCGTATTCAACAAGATTTGGGCATCACAACTATTTTTGTTACACATGATCAAGAAGAAGCGATGAGTATGGCAGATCGTGTAGCTGTTATGAATCAAGGTGAAGTTATTCAGATTGGAACACCTACTGATTTATACAGTAATCCTAAATCAGCATTTATTGCCAATTTTGTGGGTACGTCAAATATTCTTAAAGGTAAAGTTGAAAAAAGAGAAGTGAACCAAACCTTTGTGAAGGTAAGTGGATCTGTTCTACGTTCGATATCTAAACCTGAAAAAGAAGAAGTAGACGTCATAATCCGCCCTGAGCATATTCAAGTATTCCCAGTGAGTGCGGAAGTTTCAGATGAATTTGCGAATACCCTGGAAGGGAATATTTTGATTTCTACATATTTAGGTTCAAGTGTTCGATATGACATTCAAGTAGGTGTACACACGATAGTTGCAGATGTAACGTATTCATCGGGAGCAAACATTCTGAAAGAAGGCACGCCAGTTAAGCTCGTAATTGACTCTGAAAGGGTGCTCTTAATATGAAAAAGTTCACCAATTTCTTTAATGGGTTAACAATTATAAAGGTGCTCATATTTGCATTCTTTTTCTTGTTTTTGCTACTCCCACTCATATCTGTATTTTTAGTAAGTTTTACAGGAGAACCTATTAACTTATTAGGGTCAATAACAGATCCAGCTATTCTGTCTTCCACACTCGAAAAGTTCCGAAATGTCTCACTAGATAACTATAAAGCTATTTTTAGCCAGAGTGGGTACTTTGTTGGATTGAAAAATAGTTTATGGCTAGGCTTTATCGTTACCGTAATTATTACAACAATTTGTATTCCACTAGCTTATGGAATCGCTCGTACGACAATGCCATTTAAGAAAACCATTTCAGCATTATGTACGATTCCACTTATTATTACAACATTTATCTCCGCATATGCATTTATCATTATGTTCGGACGTTCGGGATGGATAACACAAATTTATAATGCATTGGGTGGGGAAGGGATGTTTATTGATCCTTATTCCATGACCGGTATTGTATTAGTTCAAGTATTTTTCTTCTTCCCTTATGCATTGTGGCCATTGGTTGCAGCATTTAAGGTAAGTGATGTAACTCTCGAAGAAGCATCATTAAACTTGGGTGCGAAAAACTGGTTTACGTTTGTATTTGTGACGTTTCCACTCGCGATTCCAGGAGTTGTTTCAAGTGCGTTATTGATTTTCACAGTCAGTTTCTCTGACTTTGGGACACCAATTATCTTAGCACCAAGAAATTTAAACTTATTAGTAGTTGAAGCTTATCGTGAAATTGCTGGATTTTATAACTGGGGCGGCGCAGCAATTTTAACCGTAATTATGGTACTTGTAGCTGCATTCTTCTTTTGGTTACAGCATTTATTCACAAAAGGAAAAAATTATGGTTCAGTTTCTGGAAAGCCAAAAATTCAGAAATTAAATGATAATAAATGGCTATCTCGTTTACTTTCTATTTATTCATTATTAATCGTTATGGTTCCGATGCTTGCACTTTTCTCTATATTGTTACAATCACTTGCGACTACTTGGGGTAAGGATGCTCTACCTAACGGATACACGTTAAAGCATTACCAAAGTGTTTTCTCAGGCTCCATGGGGAATATTCAAAATAGTATTATCCTTGCACTAGGAGCACTTGTACTAAGTATTGTCATTGCAACATTTGTATCTTACTTTGTGGTAAGACAAAATTCATCCAAGTTGGACTTTATGACTTCCATTCCATTAGTTGTACCAGGTATCGCATTTGGGATCGCTTTAATTCAGACATTTAATACAGCGCCACTTCATTTAACTGGAACAGCACTATTATTAATAGTTGCTTATACCATTCGAAGACTGCCATATATGGTCCGGGCAACAATGGGAACCATGCGAGCCATTAAGCAGGATATCGAAGAAGCGGCGATTAACTTAGGGGCTACCCCTCTTACAGCAGCCATTACCATTATAGGTCCATTGATGTTACCAGGTATAGCAGCAGGTTCGTTACTAGTTTTTATCACGGTAATTAAGGAAACTAGTATATCTATATTATTGGCCCCTGCAGAATGGGCACCTATGAGTTTAGCTATTTTTCAAAACATTATCCGTGGAGAGTATTATACTGCAGCAGCCATGTCCATAATTCTTGTCATTGTTGTATTAATTCTTCAAGCAATCGCTAACCGTATGTCAAGAAAACAAATTTAGAGGTGATGTATGGTGAAAGGTTTTATTTTTGATTTAGATGGCACGATATATCTAGGTGAAAAGTTAATAAATGGTGCGTTAGAGACTTATCAATTTCTAGTGAATGCCGGTCATAAAGTAGTATTTGTTACAAACAAACCAATTTCTTCACGTCAAGAATATACAGAGAAGCTTAACCATTTTGGTTTTGATATATCGATTGAACAAGTCATTAATTCCAATTATGTAACAGCACTTTACTTGCAAAACACTTTGCAAGCAGGGGAAGGGGTTTATATGATTGGTGAAACTGCTTTAAAAGAAGAATTAGAACTTGCTGGGATTCGGGTCACAGAAAATGAAATGGAAGCAAAAAGCGTTGTCATTAGTTGGGATCGGCAGTTCACATACGATAAGCTAAATAAAGCATTTCAAGCATGGAAAAACGGAGCAGAGGTTATTGCCACTAATCCAGATCGAACATGTCCAATTGAAGGTGGAGAAATTCCAGATTGCGGTGCAATAATTGGTGCAGTTGAAGGGGCAACAGGCGAAAAAGTTGATTTAATTGCTGGAAAGCCCTCTGAATTAATGGCTGATTTAGTTGTTAATCATCTTTTGCAGCTCCCACCATCATCTTGTTATATGGTAGGAGATCGCTTAGAAACAGATATTCAAATGGGTTTAGACGCAGGATTACAGACCATTTTAGTCTTATCTGGAGTGACAGATGCAAAAATGGCTGCTGATTCCACTATAAAACCTACCTTCACGTTCGACAGTGTAAGAGAAATTCAGACATTATAGATCGTAATTCCACATCGTTGGATTACCAGTTGAAATAGCTAGTGCACCTGATTCAAGTGCCGTCATGATTTCCTGTTTTTGAGTGATTAAACCACCTACTATTAATGGAAGTTTTACTTCTCTTGATAATTGATCTATTATTTTCGGCATAATTCCAGGGAGTACTTCAATGGCATCTGGATTACATGTCCGAGACATTTCAACACCTTTTATTACTGCAGCTCGATCGATTAAAAAAATTCGTTGAATGGTCATTAACCCTTCTTCTTTTGCAAATTTGATTAGACTGCTTTTAGTTGAAATAATTCCAGTAGGTTTCCATTCAGTTGCTATGTATTGTATGGCACTTTTAGAGTTAGCCAAACCATCAATAAAATCTAGGTGAATAAATACATGCATGCCTGCTTCTTTTAGTTTGGATACGTATAGACCACATGTTGTTAAATCACCGGTTAATAAAAAGGCAATATTGGATTGGCTTTTTATAGCCAAATCGATTGCTTCTTCATTTTTAATAGAAGCAATTACTTGAGATTCAACCATGTCTATAATATTCATAGATCCACCTTCATTCATTTTTATTATAAAAGTAGCATAACATAAGGTCAGAGACTTAGAGAATAGACCATCAAAAAAACTCGAATTATCGGGTTTTATTGATGGTTTTTTTAATTAATTGGAGGCAAAAAAATGAAAAAGTTTTCCTACCTAGAAAGAGAAGAACTATTGAGTCAAGTAGAGGAGAAACAATATGATTTGATTGTAATAGGAGGGGGAATAACAGGTTGCGGTATTGCATTGGATGCGATTTCAAGAGGAATTTCTACATTGCTAATTGAGATGCAAGATTTTGCAAGTGGTACTTCAAGTCGTTCAACTAAACTTGTTCATGGTGGACTAAGGTATTTAAAGCAATTTGATATCTCAACAGTATCAGAAGTAGGGAAGGAAAGAGAAGTAGTTTATAAAAATGCAAAACACGTTACGACACCTGAATGGATGTTATTGCCTATTTATAAAGGAGGAACATTTGGAAAGTATTCAACTTCAATAGGGTTAAGGGTTTACGATTTTATTGCGGGTGTAAAGAAGCATGAACGACGGAAGATGTTTAACCAAAATGAAACACTATTGAAAGAACCACTTTTGAAGAATGAGGGTCTACTAGGTGGAGGTTATTATGTAGAATATCGCACTGATGATGCGAGGCTAACATTGGAAATTGCAAAAAAAGCCCATGAATTAGGTGCGGATTTACTAACCTACTGTAAGGTAAATAATTTCAAGATAGAGAATAATACAATCAATGGTGTTGTCGTACAAGATTTATTGACGAATCAGCATGTAGAAGTGAAAGGAACAAAAGTTGTTAATGCTGCAGGTCCTTGGGTTGAGAGTGTAATCGCGTTAGATGAACCCATAAAAGGCAAAAATTTATTGCATACGAAAGGTGTACATGTTGTCTATGATCAAAAACGGTTTCCTCTTAAGCAAGCAGTTTATTTTGATACAGAAGATGGAAGAATGGTTTTTGCAATCCCACGAGGTGGCAAAACTTATGTAGGGACGACAGATACTATTTACCAAGGAGATTTAGTAAATCCAACCATCACAAAAGAAGACATCGATTATGTAGTTTCAGCAACACAATTTATGTTTCCAAAATTAAAACTGACTGCCAATGATGTTGAATCTGCTTGGTCTGGAATTCGTCCGTTGATTAACCAAGAAGGGAAAAAACCATCTGAAATCTCACGCAAAGATGAAATTTGGAAATCAACTAATGGATTGTACACTATTGCTGGTGGAAAGTTAACAGGTTACCGAAAAATGGCTCAAAACGTTCTCGATAAAATTCAAAGTGAATTAGAATCAATCAATGGAAATATCTATGTGGCATGCCAAACAAAAGACTTGCGATTGTCTGGTGGGGATTTTGACACAATTACTGAACTATCTGAAAGAGCAAAGACGATTCCTATATTTGAAAAATTAAGAATAGACGATAGGGATATCGATATGCTGGTTCAACAATATGGCTCAAATATAGAATCACTCAAATTAGTAGCTGAAGAAATGAATTCCTCCGAAGGGATTTCTATTCCGGTTCAATTAATGGTCGATTATGGAATTGATTATGAAATGGTAATAAGACCAACAGACTTTTTCATCCGACGAACAGGGTCACTATTGTTTAATCGAGACTGGTTAGAGAAGTGGAAAGAGCCTGTAATCGATTATATGGCTGATAAATTAAATTGGTCTACTCTAGATAAAGTAAAGTATAAAGAAGAACTGGAAAGTAGGATTAGTGAAATAGATGTAAGGTAGAAAAAGGGCTGTCTAAAAATCGATTTAATTATCGATTTAAAGACAGTCACTTTAATAGTAGAGATTAAATTTCCAATAAAAAGGCTTGTAGGCTCGGTCCTATTAAATGAAGCTCGTGCATTGGTCTGGTCATTGCCACATATAAAAGCTTTCGGTCAATTGAATGTGGTCTAAAAGGTTCGTCTAGAGCAGTTACAACCACCGCGTCGAACTCCAGTCCTTTTGCAAGATGACTAGGAACAATTAATAACTTTTGCTGGTCAATATCGGAGTGATCCGTTAATAACTGGACTGGAAATTCCTCGTTTAAGATTTTCGCTATGCGAGCAGCTTCCTTTGTCGTCTTACAAATAAGTGCGATGGAATGATGGCCGCGTCCTCGAATTTCATTCAGCATACTTTCGATGCTTTTTGCATTAAGTTCATTCATTTCATGAAAAACAGGTGGAATCCCGTGTCGAACAACTGGTTCAACAAGAGGCAACTCTTCATCCATTTGAAGCAAGATGGTATTCGCCATCTCCATTATTTCAATCGTTGTACGATAACTCTTTTGAAGAGTTGTATAGGTAGCTCTTGGGAATAAGTCTACTACCGGATCCCATGACGTCAATGCCCGGTAACTATGAATCCCTTGAGCTAAGTCGCCAACCATCGTAAACATATCCGTATCAAGTCCTTCTTTTAAAGCAGCGAGCTGAAAAATGCTATAGTCTTGCAC
>JBEVEQ010000057.1:0-4603 GCA_040512715.1 Paenisporosarcina sp.
CAGTAATAGTTTTCTAGAACGAAGAGGCTCATGGTTAAAACGATTCCCTTGCTCGTATGGACTAATATGCATATTGGAAATCCAAGCTTCATTATTCCGAATTCGTACAAAAGCATCTTTTAATTGAACCTTGCTCTTCCGAACAGATTTGACTTCGGTGCCTTGTAAAACGATACCGGCTTCAATTGTGTCTTCAATAAAAAAATCATGATTTGCTTTTTTGTTTTGTGCTACGACTTTTCCTTGCCCTTTTGGCATACTAAACACCTCTTTGTTTCGAAAAGAGCGGCTTTTCGCCGCTCCAATTCCTTACTTTTTCTTCCGTTTACGACCTTGTTGTTTTTTTGCAATGCCTTCATAAAACTTCTTCTTTTGTTTCACTTCTTTTTTCGCACCAGGTTGTGATGACCTTGAAGATTTTGAGGAATTTCTTCCTGAACCTTCTTTACGTCTTGTTTGAATCACTTTCGGTGTTTCTTTACGAGCTGGACGGTTAAACGATTTCACCATGCCAACAATTTCAAAATCAATGGCTGATTCTTCTGGTTTAACGGAAGTTACACGTACCTCAACCTCATCACCAATTCGGAACTGTTTACCGCTACGTTCACCAATCATCATCATTTGACGATCATCAAAACGGTAATAGTCATCTGTCATATTACTTACATGCACGAGTCCTTCAATTGTATTCGGAAGTTCAATAAACATTCCAAAGTTTGTGACTGAGCTGACAATCCCCTCAAACTCTTCACCAATTTTGTCCGCCATATATTGCGCTTTCTTTAAAGAATCTGTATCCCGTTCTGCATCAACCGCGCGACGTTCACGTCCAGAAGTATGGTCCGCAATTTCATCCATCACAGCATCCCAATGGGCCACTGTTGGTTTGGATACATCTCCGTTAATTAAGTACGTACGTATTAATCGATGAACGATTAAATCTGGATACCTACGAATTGGCGATGTAAAATGCGTATAGAATTCTGTCGATAAACCAAAATGACCCAAACTTTCCGCATAATATTTTGCTTGTTGCATCGAACGTAACATCATCGTTGATATAACTGGCTCTTCTGGCATTCCCTCAATTGACTCTACAATTTCTTGTAAGGCACGCGGATGAATATCATTACCAGAACCTTTTACGACAATACCGAAATTCGTAATAAATTCGAAGAAACGTTGTAACTTTTCAGGCTTCGGATCTTCGTGTATACGATAAATGAACGGTACATCCATCCAGTGGAAATGTTCAGCAACTGTTTCATTAGCAGCTAACATAAACTCTTCGATTAATCGTTCTGCAACAGTACGTTCACGAATGATGACATCAGTTGGCCAACCTTCGTCGTCCACTAGAACTTTAGATTCTTTAAAGTCAAAATCAATAGCTCCGCGATCCGCACGTTTTTTACGTAAAATAGCAGCAAGTTCCGCCATCAGTTCAAACATTGGAACTAAGTCACGATAACGTTCCATTAACGCTTCATCTTTTTCATCAATGATTTTGTAAACGTCCGTATAAGTCATTCGCTCTTTTGTTTTAATAACACTTTGGAAAATTTCATGAGCGATCACTTTACCACTTCCATCAATGACCATTTCACATGATAAAGTTAGACGATCCACTTGAGGATTTAATGAACAAATCCCATTAGACAAACGATGAGGCAACATCGGAATAACACGGTCAGTTAAATAAACACTCGTAGCACGATCATATGCTTCTAAGTCCATCGCTGAACCTTCCGTTACGTAATGACTTACATCTGCAATATGTACACCTAATTTATAAGTTCCATCTGCATTTTTCGTTACAGTAACTGCATCATCTAAATCTTTCGCGTCAGCACCATCTATCGTCACAATCACTTCATCGCGAAGATCTCGTCGACCTTCAATGTCGGATTCAGCGATTTGCTCTGGCACTGCATTCGCATGGTCTATAACGGGTTGTGGGAAGTCAATTTCTATCCCGTGCTTATGAATGATGGAGAGAATGTCTACACCAGGGTCATTTTTATGGCCTAAAATTTGCGTGACCATACCAGTTGCTGATTTACGACCTTCCGGCCATCCTGTAATTTCTACGACTACTTTATGGCCATCAGTTGCACCTAGTGTATCTTCCTTCGCAATGAAAATATCCATAGAAATTTTCTTGTCATCCGGAAGAACAAAACCAAATCCTTTATTATCCTGGACTTGGCCAACTACTTTCGAAATTCCACGCTCCGCAATTTTGGTGATTGAACCTTCACGACGATCTCCAGAGCTAGCACTCGAAACTCGTACTAAAACTGTATCACCATTCATGGCACCGTTCACTTCAGTCGGTGGAATGAAAATATCATCCATTCCCTCTTCTTCAGGAGCGACAAAACCAAATCCGCGAGCATGACCGATAAATTTGCCTCGTAATAAATTCATTCGCTCTGGGACACCATAGCGATTAGATTTAGAACGTATGACATATCCTTTTTCTTCTAATTTAACAAGTGTCTTAATTAATTCTTTAAATTCATCCGCATCCTCAAATCCAAACTGACTTTCTATCTCTTGAACAGTCAATGGTCGGTATTCTTCCTCGCGCATGAAATCCAGTAAACGTTGTTGTAAATTTTGTTCCATCTTTCATCCCTCCTTATTACAGCGTGTGCGTATAGGGCTGTTTTTACACCTGCCACTCCAGCGTCTCTAAAAATTGTAATATATCTTCATGCAATTGTTCCTTTTCTTGATCAAGCGTAATGACATGACCTGATTCTTCATACCATTTGATTTTTTTATCAAAGGATTCAGCTTCATTATGAATGATATTTGCTGAGTTCACATCGATTACATGATCTTTACGTCCTTGAACGACAAATAGTGGTGCATAGATATGATCTACATGATCACGGACATCGTAAACAAGGTTACGTAAATCTGGCAGTGAAGGCATGGAGCTCTTTTTAAGTGCCTCTACTTCTTCTTCGATAAGTGAGGTATCTTTTCCTTCATAACGTTTATAATCATGTGCATATTTTATGACACCTTCATACATCAATTCAGTCGTTTTCATAGACATTGGTGCACACATCGTGACAATACCCTTTACAGGTACTGTATACCCTAATTTCAATGAAAAGACACCACCTAATGATAGCCCTGCAACCGCAATTTCATCATATCCAGCTGCCTTTAATTGATCGTAGCCTCTCATCACATCTTTCCACCAATCCCTTGGACCGGTTTCAATTAATTCTTCTGGCGGAACACCATGACCTTTATAATGTGGTGCTAATGAAGTATAACCATTCTTTTCTAAAAACCTTCCCAACATTCGAACATCTGACGAGTTACCAGTAAAACCATGGAGCAATAAGACAGCTCTTTTACCCGCTTCAAAAAAGAACGGTTTGGGCTGCGCAATTCGCATTCAAAAAACCTCCATCTAAAAGAAAAGTGCTAAGCGCCTTTCTAGTTTTTTCATAAATTCATTTTTAATACTAGAAAATATCAGCTTTCACTCAATTAGTGTAAGCTTTAATTTTTATGTAAGGAAAACCAACATGAAAATGTCGTATCAATAAAAGAAAACGCCCAACCGATCCAATCGGTCAGGCGGTTCGTATGTTGATTATAATTTCGTTACGGCAATAGCCAAAATAAAAAATAATACAGCTAGTACAATCGTTACTCGGTGCAAGACAAGATCAATTCCTCTTGCTTTTTGCTTACCGAAAAGTTGCTCAGCTCCGCCAGAGATGGCACCTGATAAACCTGCACTTTTCCCTGATTGTAACAACACAACAACGATTAATGCTAGCGAAACGATGACGAGTAAAGTCAATAAAAACGCATGCATTTGTTCCACCTCCTGATCAGAAACATCACAACAAGATTAATTTTACCAAAGTTTGACGTGAAGTACAATAAGTTGAGAGAAATACATCGTATTTCTGTCAGACTATTTCATAAAATGATAGAGCTATATGACACATAAGTTGAGTACTTGTTGATAGGACCACTTTTTTTGAATTCATTTAACTCCATAAGGTTGCGGTGATTGCCTGTGTGAATAAGTTCTTGAAAGTTGCATTTCACCTTATCCTTCACTGCCGCCTGTACGAGTACGAGTCAGGCAAAACTTCGTGACAGGATTACTCTAACTATAGCGTACTAGCCCCTGCGAAAAAAATTGGAACCGCCAAGTTTATTTGGGATGCCCACTTTTAGGGATTCCGTGTTGCTTGGCGTGCAGGCGCGAGACTCCTGCGTGAACAGCGCGAGCCGAAGACCCTGCAGCGAGCGGAGCGAGTGAAGCGGCTAAGGCCGTGCCCGCGGAAAGCGAGCGCTGAAACGCAAAGCAATGGATCAGAGCATCGTGCTAACGATTTTATACTGAAAATATTCTGAAAAACTCTTGGCTAAAGCGTCCGTCTGTTTCTGTTTCTGTTTCTGCATCGCTTTGCTAGCTTCGAAACATGAAAGAACGTTGCATCGCTTTGCTAGCTTCGAAACATGAAAGTGGGTTGTAACGAAAATCAACAGTATATTTAACAGAACTATTAAATTACAACTATTTATGTATATTTCCTGTTGCTCTGTCCTATTT
>JBEVEQ010000176.1:0-4841 GCA_040512715.1 Paenisporosarcina sp.
TCAAGTGATATGAGATCGACGTTAAAAGAGCGTATCAAAGCAGTTGAAGTCCAACCATATCGCGCTATCGTAAATACCATTTTACGTTTGCCACAAATTGCTCCACAAAAAGGAGTGATTGATGATGCGAGAGTTAGTGACCACCACGCGATTATTCCAACTGAAGTCACACCGGTTCTTCAAAATTTATCGGACAAAGAACGGAAGCTATACGACTTAATTGTTAAACGATTTTTAGCTGTTTTTCTTGGACCATTTAGTTATGATCAAACGGTGATCACGCTAGAAGCAAATGGTGAAAAATTTACAGCAAAAGGGAAAACAGTTCGTGATGAAGGTTGGAAGCGAGTTTATCAACAAGACGATGAGGAAGAAATAGAAAGCACTTTGCCTCCTGTGCAAAAAGGAGATTCAATTGAGATTCGTGCAATTACCATGACTCAAGGGGATACGAAACCACCCGCTCGTTTTAATGAAGGAACTTTATTAGCAGCTATGGAAAATCCGACTGCTTTTATGGCAGGCGAATCGAAAGAAATCATTCAAGCGATTGGTGAAACGGGTGGACTAGGGACAGTTGCAACACGTGCCGATATTATTGAAAAATTATTTAATTCTTTTGTAATAGAGAAAAAAGGCAAGGATATTTACACCACCTCAAAAGGTAAACAGTTATTGCAATTAGTTCCCGAAGACTTGAAATCACCTTCACTAACAGGAGAATGGGAACAACGGTTATCGAAAATTGCAAAGGGTACATTAAAGAAAGAAATTTTCATTAAAGACATGATCGCTTTTTCTAAATCTGTGGTTGGACAAATTAAACAAAGTGATCAAAAGTTTAAGCATGATAATGTTACAGGCAAAACATGTCCAGATTGCGGGAAAAACTTGTTAGAAGTGAATGGAAAACGAGGAAAAATTCTTGTATGCCAAGATCGTTCTTGCGGCTACAAAAAACAAGTTGCTGTTCAAACCAATGCTCGGTGTCCGGTTTGTCATAAAAGACTAGAAATGCGCGGCGAGGGAGACGGAAAACTATTTGTTTGTAAATGTGGTCATCGTGAGAAACTATCCGCATTCGAAAAACGCCGTGAATCTGGTGGTGGTGCCAAAGCAAACAAACGAGATGTCCAAAAATATTTAAAACAACAGGATGAACCAGAAAACACAGCGATGGCAGAAGCATTGAAAAAGTTAATGCAAAAGAATGATTAAAAATAAAATGAATTGTGTTAGTAACTAGGTATAAAGACCTCGTTATTCCACTTTGGGACTAAGGACTTATGAATGTTTAAGAATTCTGACAATGGTGGTATACTTACGCATATTAAAAAGCGAAAAAGAGGTGAATTGCATGAATTTACGCGCGGCTCTTAGCTCCAGTTTTATGGATCGTGATGTTGCGAATGATTCTAGGAAAAAGATGAATCTTCGACGAGATGTAAGTGGCACGTATAAAAAGCATTCAGATTTCTATCAGACTAAAACGCCTAAGTTATCGGACCTAGAGGATTTATTACTTGGAAAAATGGAGTTAGATGGCGACACTGAAGAAGTAGCTGATGCTGTACGAGTGTATCAAGAAATCGAACAACAACCGAAACATACTTTAGCTTTTGGTACCGCGCCAATTCAAGCAATCTCAGGTTCCACTCCAGAAGAAACAATACAATTATTAGAACATGTTAGACGTGCTGCACTAGCTTCTGCAAAACCGACCGATGAAGACTTACGTATTGCAGCAAATGCATCTACCCGCATTCAACAAGCTCAAGCGCAAGTCGATTTAAATGAAATAGCAGAGTCCCAGATTGAATTTGAAACACAAAGACAAAAGGAAATGCAATTTGAAGCGACGAACAATACAATGCAAGTTGACTTCCAAGAACCGCAAAATATTGTAGTGGACCGACAAAAACAAAAACAGCTTCGGTTGTTTGAAGAAGCCATTTCTAAATACTCTTTTCATGTTCAAATGAAACAACAAGGATTCACTATAAAACAACCAAGTTTTTACCGTATTGCTTAGGAGTTGAATAAAAATTGGCGAAAGCTAATAAAATATCCAAGACAAATGCTGTACGATTGTTAGATCAACATTCAATTGCGTATACATTGCATGAATATACGGTGGTAGATGGGCAAATAGATGGTGTTTCCGTTGCTAATAAAATTGGTCAACCTGTTGAAATGGTTTTTAAAACACTGGTAGCTTCATCTGCACCAGGAAGATTGTATATCTATCTAATACCGGTGGATAAAGAACTAGATTTAAAAGCATCTGCAAAGGCTGCTGGTGAAAAGAAAGTAGATTTAATACCAGTAAAAGATTTACTCGGATTAACTGGTTACGTTCGAGGAGGTTGTTCTCCTCTAGGAATGAAAAAATTATTTCCTACTTTTGTCGATATTTCAGCAAAAAATCTTGAGTTTATCATTGTGAGTGCCGGAAAGATTGGCATGCAAATTCAGCTAAACCCAGCAGATTTAATTTCCTGTACAAAAGGTGAATTTGTGTTAATTTCACGCTCCTTATAATTATGTATTCAAAAATTTTTCTTAATGGGTGTGCACATTGTGCACGCTTTTTTTGTTGAGTAATTAGTGCGATGGCATGAAGGATTGTATCAAATATGGAGAATAATCTTTGCGGTATCGTGAGAAAATGGGGCGCGATAAAAGAATATTGTGGCGAATGCTAAAAAGTGAACATGTTTTTATATCCTCTTTCATATAGTAGGAACATATGAAATTTGAAAGGGTGGATAATGTTGAACGGAACAATCACACATCAATTTGGACGAGCTTACACCGGACAAGGCGTAAAACACATTTATAATGAATTAATCGGAGAAGCACGTAAAGTCTATTTCATTAAGTCGCCACCTACATTTCGATTGTCTGAACTATTTCGACAAGTAGGCTTCCATTATTTAAAAAGAGGTTACGATATTGAATGGTTTCATGATCCTTTGCATGCAGACGTGCTAGAAGCTGTTTTTGTTCGTGGAAATCGTACATTGTTTTTACAAGCAGCCCATCCTCTTTCTTTCGAACCGAAATATTACGGAAGTACTCATCAAGTTATTTCTTTTTATGAAGCCTATGATGATACAAAGCTAAAAGAACATGGCGGATTTTTAAGAGAAAAGACTATTCATAGTGACCAATGGTTAGAGAAAATGCTACACGCCATGAGAAATGCGAAAGAAATTCATGATGAATGGGAGCAGCCTTATATAGTCGGCATGGATTGGTCTTCATTCGATATGCAGGCGCAAGAGTTATTTGAAAACGTGTTTTCAACGTTTAATTTTAATAAAGAGGCTCAAATAACACATAGATTAATGGGAACGATTACGCCAGAAGGAGCCAAAGATCATTTTGGTTCCTTAACAAAAGGGGTAAAAAGACGCATATTCATCAAAGGTTATCCAGGTAGTGGAAAATCTACGATGATGAAGCGCTTTGCTAATAAAGCAGAAAGTATAGGTCTAAATACACAATTAGGGTGGTGTGGTCTCGATTGCAACAGCATCGATTATGTATATCTTCCAGAACTTCAGACCATTTTGTTTGATAGCACAAGTCCGCATGAATACGAACTTGAACGTTTGGGAGACGAAATTTTCGATGTTAGAAAATTCCGTAACTTGAATGAAGAAGAGCAACTATTAGTAAATCAAATAAAGGAACGATATCAGGAAGAAATTCGAATCGCAACTGAGTATTTGCAGGTTTATGCGACTGATGAAGAAACCATAAGAGAGACTATGGACACGTGTATAAATAACTATAAATGGAGAGAAATAGAAGATTCGGTATATCATATGATAGAGAAATTTTCCATCTGAAGATGATCTATTTAACTCATTTTTCTGATAATTACCAAATGTTACAATAAAACTTGATACAGAATTGGCAGAAAATTTGAACAAAAAAGGGGAAAATAAATTGAACAAGAAAAAAATTCTTTCATTAGTTTCTACTGGTGCACTTGCAGCTTCATTATTTGCACCTTTCGCAACTACTCCAGCAAAAGCGGTAAGTCCGTATGCAGATTTTAATACAGCCAAATATGGAGATCGAGTTGATATTGATCAATACTTAAATGACTTATCAACTAGTGATAGCTTCCAAAAGCATGCTGATAGATTAATTAAAGAGCAAGCTGATGAGGTTGATGCTAATGCAGAAGCAACACAATCAGAAAGTCCGTTTACTTATGATGGCGGAACAAAGCTGTTTTTAAATCGTAATTTAAGCTTTAAACAGTTCACATTACGAAGTGTGGGAGACAACGTAGAAATTTGGGTAGCGAAGGATTTGGCTTATGGTCCAAATAATCCGAAACCTGCTGATGTTGTGACTCAAGCACAAGTGGATAAATTAAGAGATGAGTTTGATTCGAACATTTATCCAAAAGCTACTGAGTTCTTTGGAACTCCTGATGCTCTAGATGGTTCTCATTCACCACTACCAGGAATGGTAGGTCTTCCTGAAGGATACTATGAAGGTTCGGACAAAGTAATTATGTTAGTAGATAATATAAGAGATGAAGGTTGGAATAATCCAAGTTATCCATTCTTCGTCGCAGGTTTCTTTTGGAAAACACTAGAAAACTATACAGATAGAAACATAGTAACAATCGATACGAATTCATGGGATACTCGTTTAGAAAACACTTTCTTTGGAACAACAATTCATGAATTACAACATTTAATTCAATCGGATAACGATGGTTCGGAAGAAACTTGGTTAAATGAAGGAATGTCTACTTTCTCAGAATTCCTGGGTGGATATGGTCATAGTGAAGGATCTATTAACTTCTATTTAGA
>JBEVEQ010000258.1:0-17150 GCA_040512715.1 Paenisporosarcina sp.
GAAACAAAAGGTGATATAACATTAATAAAAGATGCGAAATCAGGTGAGATTGGCGCTTTTAATTTATTTCAAGCAAGCAAATACGTAAGCATCTCTGAGCAAGGGTCAATTGTTATTACAGAAGAGCTTGTCGCTAAAGTTCAAGAAGCTTTGAAACAAAACGGTGTAGATTTAGCATTAGATATTGATTTATCGCCAAAATTTGTCGTTGGATATGTTACCTCGAAAGAAAAACATCCGAACGCAGACAAACTAAACGTATGCCAAGTAAACGTTGGAAACGAAACGATTCAAATTGTTTGTGGTGCACCAAATGTTGATGCTGGTCAAAAAGTAGTGGTAGCAAAAGTTGGGGCTGTGATGCCTTCAGGTTTAGTCATTCGAGATGCAGAACTAAGAGGTGTGCCATCTAGCGGCATGATTTGTTCAGCTAAAGAATTAGCAATCCCAGATGCACCAACTGAAAAAGGAATTTTAGTACTAGATGAATCGGCAGAAGTAGGAAGCCAATTTACAATCTAATACAAAATGACAAGGCTAAGTATCCATTTTTGTGGATTCTTAGCCTTTTCTTTATAGACTTATATAAAAAGAAAGGTAAAACTGATAAAATGGAAACATTGATATGAAAAGAGGGTTTTATTTTGAAATGGTTGACCAATAAATTGCAACGCTTGTTTTCAACAGATAGAGATGATTCTGTTGAAATCGATAGTGAACTGGAATATACAGATTCTAAAGTATACATAGATAAAAAGACACCGTTTCGTTTTCCTTTAATCAGTGATGACGAAAAAGACAAAATGTTTGAGAATCATCACACACCATTAGAGAAAGAAAAAGATAAAGAATATTTAGAGGGAGAAATTCGACCTCTTTATATGCATAAAAAGTGGCAACAAAATAAACCAAGTGCACCAGTAACTCAAACTACTCTAAAACCGGAAATAAAAGCAGTCCCGCAAACAAAGAAAATAGCAGTTGCAACAAAAGCATTTTCACCTACACAAGTTCCTTCTCCTATACACGGATTTACTCGACCAGAAGCTAAAACGGTTAAACCTATAGAAGAATTGCTAGCTAAAAAAAATCTGGACGAGCTTAAGGTAAGTGAGCCTGTAAAGATAAGTGAAAGACCAGAAAAAATAAGAGAAACCAATATAATTTCTGAACCTATAATAGAACAATCAATTCCAGAAGTAGTTGAAACTCAATTTGATGTGTTTGAAAAAGAAGAAATACAAGAACAGCCAGCAGTTGTGAAATCAACACCATCTAAAACTTTGCCCTTTAATGTGATGATGTTGAAATCGGACAAGCAGAAACTTGAAACCACAGTAGAGATACCTTATAAGAAATCAACTAGTCACTCTTTCAATCAAGCAGCGGTTACTGAAGTGGCGGCAACTACTAGTGATGCTACACCTGTAACTCCAATTAAACCAACAGCATTACCTGAAGAAGATAATGGATACATCTTCCCAAATAATCATTTCTTAGTGCCTCCTGAACAGAAAACACAGGATACGGAATGGATGCAAATGCAGGCAACGCGATTAGTTGAGGCGTTATCTTACTTTCAAGTCAAAGGTGAAATCGTTCAGATGGTACAAGGTCCTGCAGTGACTCAATTTGAAATGACGGTTGGTAATGGAACAAAAGTAAGCAAAATAAGAAATCTTGCTGATGATTTAAAACTAGCCTTAGCTGCGAAAGATATTCGAATTCAAGCGCCTATTCCAGGCAAGAGTTCTATTGGAATTGAAATACCAAATCGTGTATCACGACCTGTTCGGATCTCCGAAGTTGTGGGTAGCGAGCCATTTATCACCTCGGATTCACCGTTAGAGGCTGCTTTAGGTCTCGACTTAACCGGGAAACCTGTGACCATTGATTTGCGCAAAATGCCACATGGTTTAATTGCTGGTGCCACCGGTTCAGGGAAATCTGTATGTATTAACTCATTATTAATAAGTTTGTTGTACAAGTCTAATCCTTCAGAACTGAAATTGTTACTAATTGATCCGAAGATGGTTGAGCTTGCTCCATTCAACCATATTCCTCACTTAGTAAGCCCTGTAATTACCGATGTGAAAGCTGCTACTGCTGCTTTAAGATGGGCAGTTGAAGAGATGGAACGACGTTATCAATTATTCGCACATGTAGGCGTCCGTGATATTACTCGTTATAATTCGATAGCTACTGAAAAAAGACAGTTTGCACAAAAAATGCCTTATCTTCTTATCGTGATTGATGAATTAGCTGATTTGATGATGATGGCTCCAACTGAAGTGGAGGAAGCTATTTGTCGAATTGCTCAAAAAGCAAGGGCATGTGGCATACACTTAGTAGTAGCTACTCAACGACCATCTGTTGATGTTATTACTGGGTTAATAAAAGCAAATATTCCTACACGTATTGCATTTTCAGTATCATCCCAAGTAGATTCTCGTACCATCTTAGATACACAAGGTGCAGAGCGATTATTAGGACGAGGTGACATGCTCTACTTAGGAAATGGAATGTCAGCTCCTGTTCGTCTTCAAGGAACGTATGTAACGGATGATGAAATGGAAGCCATTATTGAACATGTAAGAAGCCAAGGCGAGCCTGATTATTTATTTGAACAAGAAGAGCTTGTGCGTCGACTTGAAGTATCTGACGATCAAGATGAACTTTTTGAAGAAGCATGTCGATTTATTTTAGAACAAGGCTCTGCATCTACTTCACTACTTCAACGTAAATTCCATATAGGGTACAATCGAGCTGCAAGGCTAGTAGATTTAATGGAGCAGCATGGATATGTCTCAGAACAAAAAGGAAGCAAGGCGAGAGAGGTCTTTATTACTGAAAATGATCTCGAAGCCCTATTTAGCTGATTAATATCGAATACAAAGGTGAATTGATGTATAAGCTTTCTTGAATAGTGAGAAAAAACGTTCATTTCTTGTGAAGATTAAATGATGATATAATGGGGTAAGTAATTGAAGACAAAAGTTTGGGTACCTTGCCCAGGAGGTTTTATATAATGACAGTGTTTCATTTTACAGGAATTAAAGGGTCAGGTATGAGTTCGCTGGCTCAGATTTTACATGATGCAGGAAATCAAGTTCAAGGTTCTGATATTGAAAAACACTTCTTTACTGAGGACCCACTTAGACAAAGGGGAATTTCTATTCTTCCTTTTAATAAAGACAACATACAAGAAGGCATGACTGTTATAGCAGGAAATGCTTTTCGTGATGATCATGAAGAATTAATTGAAGCTAAAAATAAAGGCATAGAAGTTATTCGTTATCATATTTTCCTTGGGGACTTAATGAAACAATATATTTCAATTGGCATTACAGGTTCACATGGGAAAACATCAACAACAGGATTAATGTCTCATGTACTAAGTGGTCATGCACCAACATCCTATTTAATTGGGGATGGAACAGGTTATGGAACAGAAGAGGCTACGTACTTTGCATTTGAAGCATGCGAATACAGACGACATTTCTTAGCTTATCATCCAGATTATATGATTATGACCAATGTGGATTTTGATCATCCAGATTATTTTGGTGGAATTGATGACGTGTTTTCTGCTTTTCAAACAATGGCTTTACAGGTGAACAAAGCCATTATTGCTTGTGGGGATGATGAACATTTGCAAAAGATTCAAGCAAATGTACCCGTTGTATTTTATGGATTTGGCTCGGAAAATGATTTTGAAGCTAGAAATGTAACTAAAACAACGAATGGTTCTAAATTTGATGTGTTTGTACGAAATGAATTTTATTATACGTTTGAGATTCCGTTATTTGGCGACCATACCGTTTTAAATGCATTAGCCGTTATCTCGCTTTGTCACTACGAAGGCATCAAAGCTGAAACCATTCAAGCCCAATTAGCTACGTTTAAAGGTGTTAAACGAAGATTTACAGAAAGCCAAAAAGGTGAAAACATCTTAATTGACGATTACGCACATCATCCAACGGAAATTAAAGCAACGATTCAATCCGCACGTCAGAAATATCCTGAACGTGAAATTGTAGCAATCTTCCAGCCACATACATTTACTCGTACACGAACTTTTTTAAAGGAGTTTGCTGAAAGTTTAGAAGGTGCAGATACAGTTTATTTATGTGATATATTTGGTTCTGCTCGTGAGAATGCAGGAGATTTATCCATTACAGATTTGAGTGAGTTAATTCCGGATTGTTCGGTTCTAACAACGGAAGAGATTGATAGTTTATTAAAGCATAAAAAAGCTGTCTTTTTGTTCATGGGTGCGGGGGATGTTCAAAAGTTTCAACGCGCATTTGAAGAAAAACTCAAATAAAACAAAAACTCTAGCCAAAGTTGGCTAGAGTTTTTGTTTACTATGAGAATGTAGACAAATACAAGCAGGATTTTCGATGCTTCTGTAGAATAGAGATATCATTCACGTTTAATTCGTGCTGTGAATGGGAACATAGTTAATATGAACATCATAGAGGAGGAATAAGTATGGAAATGGAAATTATTCTATACATAGCTGCTTTAATCGCAGCAATAGGCTTTCTGGTCTTGTGTATTAGTTTAGCCATGACGTTAACTTCATTGAAGAAGACACTAAATAATGTGTCTAATACAATGGCTGGATTAGAAGGGCAACTTCAAGGTGTAACGAGAGAAACCACTGAGTTGCTAAATAAAACGAATAGTTTAGCATCAGATCTTCAATATAAATCTGAAAAACTAAACAGTGTAGTAGATGCAGTTAAAAACGTTGGAGAATCAGTAAATGGACTAAATACATCAGTTAGACGAATTACTTCCTCCATTTCTTCAGAAGTTGAACGAAATGAAGACAAGATTGCTCAAGTTGTACAATGGAGTAATGTTGTAATGGGAATTCGTGATAAGTTTAAAGAAAGAAAAGCAATTGAAGAAGCTAGAGCAGGATATACTATTTACTCCAATAATCCTGATGATGCAAAGAGGTAAACAATAAATAAAACCAAGGAGGAATTTAATATGACAAACTACAAACCAAACTATAATGAAGCTCAATATAATCATGATTTCTACAAGAACAAATCAAAACAAACTGAAGCTTACCTACCACATGCTTATGAGTATCAAAATGGTCATCGTGACGCACTGTATTCAAACGATGAAGTTAATTCAAAAGACTTTGTTATTGGTGTCCTAGTTGGAGGAATTATTGGTGCTGCTGCAGCATTGTTCCTTGCTCCAAAATCAGGTAGAGAATTACGTGAAAATGTATCATTACAAGCAATGCAATTAAAAGATAAAACTGCTGATCTTTCATCAACTGCTAAAGAAAAGACTTCCAATTTATCGACTCAGCTTAAAGAACAATCTGGTCAAATTGTTGATAAAGTAAAATCTATTAAATCTAAATCAGCTCCAATGGATGATGGAACTGCTTCTTCTGAAGGAGAAGAACCTATTGATTTCTTAGAAACAGTTACAAATTCGACAGATGATGTAGCAGACGAAGGGTATAAAGGTTTAACAGCTACAGCGAAAGCGTTACAAGAGGCTGTAGAAGAACAAAATAAATAAACTCATTAATAAACCCTCACACCTGAATAAAAGGCGTGAGGGTTTTATATGATTAGGAACTAAAATTGATTTCTAGCTGATCCCCACCAAATATAGGTTCATCAAAAGTCGAGGATTGTCCATTTCTTAAAATAACGAATTGGCCAGATTGTTGCTCGGAAAGTTTCCAATCTGTAAAACGGAAGACATCTTGGAAAATCCATGGATTCGTATCTATCTTTGCAATTGTCACATGACTTCCTGCAGAAACGATATCATCTGATTTGGCAATTTTTCCATTTACGAGTACCGAAAGACAATTTTTTTCCAGCTTTGTTTGTTTCCCTTGGAATGAAATTGTAATGGTATCTTGTAGCTTTAATTGAAGTTGATCAGCTATGTTCTGAATTGTTGGTGACATGCTATTTCCAGTGGATAAGATATCCGAATCTTGGACAGGGTATTGAAGTTTTATAGGTACACCATTTAGTAAAAGTTGAGAAGAAAATTGTGGGATTAAAACAGACTTTCCATCAACGGTTATAAAATAAGGTTTAATCTTTTGGAAAATATGAGATTGACCAGTAGCTTTAATAATCTCTTCTGCAGAATCAATCGTTTGTATTGATACTTTATCTCTTTCTTTAAGTGAAAAATCAAGCGAAGCCTTATTTCCGTTCAATTCAATTAATGGCTCTACCATGAACATAGTTCCATCGATAATGACGGTTTTAATGGATGCATCGTCTATTAAATCGCGTACAGTTGCTTGAGCATTTGCACCATCACGGCCTTCAATTAAATGAATGATATCACCATTTTTAATGAGTGACTTTGTGTTTGCAGGTTCACTATTAACATGTAGTGTGGCAGGCTGACCGTGTTCACCAGGAATCATGATATCTCTTCCATTTACACTCACTGCTAATGCTAATCCAGGTTTTCCATATAAACTACGTGCTCGAATATTCGCTGCTAATAGTGCATCTCCAACAGTCATTTCTTTTAATTCAAATAGGCGAATCACCTTATCATTTACTTGTACGGACATATAATGAATCGGTGTCTTTCTTGCTGCAATGGCGATGCCAATAGGTGTGACTAATTCAGGTGAAGAAGAAACATGCTCCGCTTTTGTTAATGACTGAATAGCGTCAATACCTCTTACAGCAACGCGATTCTCAGGTAACTCTAATTCTGCTGCAACATGTTTTGTGATTTCAGGAGTTAAACTTCCACCACCTACTAACATGATCGCTTTTGGCGATTGGTGATTATTTAGTCTTAAGATTTCATGCGCAATGGATTTCGCTAAATTAGTGATTGCCGGACGCAATGCATCAATGACTTCAGATTTCGGGAAAAATTGGTCAAACCCTAAAATATCTTGGATACGGATTTCATCTGAATGGTTGATCATTCTTTTTGCTTCTTCAGCTAAAGGGAAATCGAGTAAATAATGATCACTCATTGCTTCTGTTATCTCATCTCCAGCAGTAGGAACCATTCCATATGCGACAATTGTTCCTTTATCCGTTATTGCAATATCAGAAGTTCCTGCACCAATATCAACTAGCGCGACATTTAATCGTCTCATAGAAGGGGGGATAAGAACATTGATAGCAGCAATTGGCTCTAATGTTAATCCTTCCATCTCAAGGTCAGCCCTCTTTAACGCAGATAAAAGAGACTCCACAACTACTCGAGGAAGGAAAGTGGCGATGACTTCAACCGAAGCAGTGCTTCCTTGCTGATCTACTAAACTTCCTATTTCTTCTCCATCTAATCGGTAATAAAGAACTGAATAGCCAACACAATAATAGTGACTATTTTTGTTTTCAACATCATCAGTTAACAATTGTTGTTGAGCCTGCTGGACAGCTGCTAGCTCTAATCGACTAATATCTTCTTCTGAAAATAAAGGACGATTTGTTACGTCCATTTCAACTAAGGCTTGCTCCGTTTTTAATGCTCGTCCTGCTGCTGCTACACTCACTTTAGTTAATGGACCATGTGTTAGTTCAAGATTTTCTTTCACGTGTCTAATAACCTCTGCAACAGCTAATACATTATGTATTTGTCCATCTAACATCGCCCGATCTTTATGTTCTTCTATTACTAAGTCTGCAACATGATAGGAATCATTTCTTTCTTCTAAAATGATGCCAACAACTGATCGAGTTCCAATATCTAAAGCAAATAATTTTTCTGCCAATTGAAAGCACATCCTTTCATCTTTTTTGTTAACTTTTACTTTCGCGCGTTGAAGCGATAAAGAAAATGCGTGACTTTCTAATTTTCATTGATTATAATAGTTCTATTATCTAAAAATGTATCATAGTTTTCGGTTCGCCGAAAGACCTGGTACCAGGAAGAGAGGAAATCGCGGTATGAGCCATCAAGAATTAGATCACTTACGCACACGTGTTGATGAATTAAATTTAGAAATTTTGAAATTAATCAACGAACGAGCAGGCGTTGTTCAAGAAATTGGGAAAGTAAAAGAAAAACAAGGTGTCAACCGTTATGATCCTCTTCGTGAGCGTCATATGTTGAATTTATTGAAAGATAACAATGCAGGTCCACTGCCGCAATCGACAGTTGAACATATATTTAAAGAAATCTTTAAATCTGCTTTAGAATTACAAGAAGACGATCATCGTAAAGCACTCCTAGTATCCAGAAAGAAAAAAGCAGAAGATACTATTGTTGTGATTAATGGAGAACGAATTGGAGAAGGCGGTCCTTCTTTTGTATTTGGACCATGTGCGGTTGAATCGTATGATCAGGTTGCGACTGTTGCTGGAGCAATACAAGCTAAAGGATTGAGAATGATCCGTGGCGGAGCTTACAAACCAAGAACATCTCCTTATGATTTCCAAGGTCTTGGATTAGAAGGTTTGAAAATTTTGAAACGAGTAGCACAAGAATATAACTTAGCAGTTGTTAGTGAAATTGTGACTCCTTCACATCTAGAAGAAGCATTAGAGTACATTGATGTTGTTCAAATTGGTGCACGTAATATGCAAAACTTTGAATTATTAAAAGCAGCTGGATCTATAAAGAAACCCGTTCTTTTAAAACGAGGGATGGCTGCTACGATTGATGAGTTTATCAATGCGGCAGAATATATTATTTCACAGGGAAATGATCAAATCATTTTGTGTGAACGTGGTATTCGAACATATGAGAAAGCGACTCGAAACACGCTTGATATATCAGCAGTGCCTATATTAAAACAAGAAACTCACTTACCTGTATTTGTGGATGTTACTCATTCCACAGGCCGTCGTGACTTATTGTTACCTGCAGCGAAAGCAGCGATTGCTATTGGAGCGGATGGCGTCATGGCTGAAGTGCATCCTGATCCAGCTGTTGCTTTATCAGATGCAGCACAACAAATGAATTTGCAACAATTCGATGAGTTCTATGATTCCTTACAAAAATTCATGAAAAATTATGACATGAAATCATAATATGCCGGTTCTGTCATTGAATCGATATTACACTGATAAGGAAATTTGAAGCTTAGCATAAAAGTAATAGAAAACTAGCCTCTTGTCCCATATTGGGGGCAAGAGGTGTTTTTTGTACTGATAAGAAAGTTTAAGTTTACGGAAAACTGTATAAGAAAAGACATAGCTTGCACCATTTTTGGGTGCAAGCTGTGTTTTTCTAAAATTTTTGTTATTACTTTATAATGGAAGAAAACTAATATATGATTAAAGAAGAATGGGTATGAGCGGGAGTGAAAACAGATGACAATTACAATTTACGATGTAGCACGGGAAGCAAATGTTTCTATGGCTACTGTGTCTCGAGTAGTAAATGGCAATCCAAATGTAAAACCAGCAACAAGGAAAAAAGTATTAGATGTAATTGAACGTTTAGAATATCGACCAAATGCGGTCGCTAGAGGTTTAGCTAGCAAAAAAACAACAACAGTTGGTGTGATTATTCCAGATATTTCAAATGTTTTTTATGCAGAATTAGCTAGAGGTATAGAAGATATTGCTACGATGTATAGATATAATATTATTTTATCTAATTCCGATCAAAGAGAAGAGAAGGAACTACAACTATTAGAAACCATGTTTGGCAAACAAGTGGATGGTATTGTATTAATGAGTGAACAAGTATCGAATGATCTTTTGCAAATGATAGAGAGATCCCCAGTCCCAATAGTTTTAGCTGGAACTATAGACGCAACGAATCGTATTCCTTCAGTTAATATAGATTACCATCAAGCTGCATATGAAGCAGTGACAAGACTGATTCAAAACAATCATAAACGAATTGCTTTTGTTTCAGGTTCACTTAGCTCAACCATTAACCGAGCGTATAAGTTTACAGGGTATGAAAAAGCACTTCAAGATGCAGGTCTAAAAATAGATCAGTCCTTAGTTATCGAAAGTGATGCAATTTATGACGACGGTATCGAAGCATTTAAAACGCTTCAAGAGATTGAAAATTCACCAACAGCTTATTTTGCTGGAAATGACGAATTAGCTATCGGTTTAATCCACGGAGCTCAAGATCAAGGCTTAAATGTACCAAAAGATATTGAAGTCATAAGTTTTGAAAATTCAAAGTTGGCACGTATGGTACGTCCAACCTTAACAAGTGTCGTTTTGCCTCTTTACGATATCGGTGCGGTTTCCATGCGCCTATTAACTAAATACATGAGTAAAGAGAAAATTGATGAGAAGACCGTTGTATTACCTCATCGAATTGAAGAACGAGAATCAGTTAAGCAATCATAAATAATAAAAGGAATGAAATACGACTAACCATTGTCGTATTTCATTCCTTTTTTAATATTAACTATGTGTTCGAATAATATATAACGCTTTTTGTAAAACTTTATGGTTTTTCTCTGTTATTTCTGCTTTTCTTGGAATTGGTTCGTACAACTTTTCTGGATCATGCCAAGTAGGAATTAATGGAACGGGAGATTCATTTTTCCAACGATCTACCCAGTCTTTAGGTAAATCACCTTGTGGCGAGGGAAGGCCCTTCATTTCCATCCATAACAAAGACCAGGCACGAGGTACGACTCGCCAAATATCATAGCCTCCTCCACCAACACCAATCCACCGACCACCACAATATTTGTGAGCAAGTTCGTGAGCTAACTTTGGAATCTCTTGATATATTTTCATCGACCCATAAAGGTGTGTTAGGGGGTCAAAATAATGAGCATCTGCTCCATTTTGACTAATAATCACATCGGGTTTAAAATGTTCAGCTATTTCACGTAATGCAGTTTTGTATAACTCTAAATAGGAATCATCTTCCGTAAATGCATCGATGGGTAGGTTAAAGGACGTACCATATCCTTCTCCTGTTCCTCTCTCTGTTACGTTTCCTGTACCAGGAAATAAATATCTTCCCGTTTCATGTATTGAAACCGTACATACAGATGGATCATCGTAAAATGTCCATTGTACACCATCTCCATGATGGGCATCTGTATCGATATATAATACTCGTGCGTTATATTTTTTTTGTATGTATTTTATGGCAACTGAACTGTCATTATATATGCAAAATCCAGAGGCTCGTCCACGAAAACCGTGATGTAAACCACCACCTAGATTTAGTGCATGATTCGCTTTATTCTCCATAACATAATCCACAGCTGTAAGTGTACCACCAACTAATAAAGCACTGGCTTCATGCATATTAGGAAATATGGGGGTATCATCCGTTCCTATTCCATAGCTTTCCGTTTGCTCAGCAGTGACCAAACCTTTACCCGCTTTTTTAATCATCTCTATATATCTTTCATCATGAACGAGAAGCAATTCCTCATCTGTAGCTATACGAGGAGCAATTATGTCCTCATCAGATAAGGCATTTATCTTACGAAGCAAATCCGTAGTTAACACGAGACGTTTTTGATTGAAAGGATGTGTGTCAGAAAATTTATACCCTAATTGATTATCTGAGTACACAAAGACTGCATCTTTTTTTATGAATGGATTCCCGGCACGTTTGGCCATAGTACATCAAAACCTTCTTTGCGGATATCCTCAATGATTTGGAGAGGATTCATGGTTTGGACTCTAAAAACAAGAATTTTGTTTTCTTCATTTTTTGCGTCAGGGTATACCAATACACTTAATACATTGGATTGGTGGTCATGAAAAACTTTTGATACCTCAAATAATATACCAGGCTTGTTAGGCACTCTCACTTCAATATGAGAACCAGGTTGGCGAGCACCGGTCAGTTCAATATATTTGTACAATAAATCGGTTTCAGTAATAATACCAACTAATTTTTCTTGACTGACTATTGGTAAACAACCTATCTGTTGGTCATAAAATATAGTTGCAATTTCTTCTACAAAGTCGAGTGGATGACCAACAATCGGATGTTTTGTCATAATCTTTTCAAGAGTAGTGGTGATTAGTTCGTTTTCTTTTTGTACTAATTCTTCCGAGGGAGATGCTTGTTTAATGTCTCGATCTGAAATAATGCCAACGACTTTTCCGTCAGCATTTGTTATTGGTAAATGTCGAATTTTATTCTCACGTAAGACATGAATGGCATCTTTGATTGTGTGAGTAGGTTGCAAGGTAATGACATTTTTTTGCATCATTTCTTCAACAATCATCGTCATAGTCTCCTTTATATCCTGGTTATTGTGCTAGTACATAAAGCGGTTCATAAATCTTAGTTGATCAAATCGTTGGATCGATTCCAAATCAATCCGATTGCCTATTTTAGCCATCAAACAATTTGCAGGGTGTGAACTAATTTCTGGATCATCCGTAGCGAAGTATTCTAAACCGCCTGCGTTCATCATTTTTTCCATCACTTTACGGTATTCCCAAACGTTTAGACCAGTTCCTTTTAAATCCCAGTGCCAGTAATATTCTGTTGTAATAGTAATATAATCTTCCATCTTGTCATCCATCATTGACACTTTTAATAAGCCTTTTCCAACGCCGGATCCGCGAAATTTAGGAATGACTTCAATTGCCCCTAATTCTATCAAATTATCCATTTGGCCTTTAGACCATCGTTCAAGTGGATCTGGATATAAAAACGTTACATAACCAACAATTGTGAAGTTATCTCGAGCAATTAGAATCCTACCTTCTGGCAATTTTGCAATTTCGATAATTGCTTTATGTTGCTGAGCTGGTGGTCTGAATGCAACCAGGCCTTCGTGAAATTCCAATCGGGCTATATCCTCTGAGGACACAGGACCTTCAAGAATGAGACTGCCATGTTTAGTTTTTAATTCAATGGCATTATAGGTTTTTGTATGTTCCATATTTGCACCACCTAGTTTGACAATAAGTTCATTATACATGAATTATAAAAGAGGAAAACGTTTTCATAAAATCAAAATGAAATATTTTAGAAAAATTAAATAATTCGCTTTTTAATTTCTAAATGATGTAAACTAGTAGATGTATCGTATATGAAAGGGTGGTAGAAATGAAACTTGAGTCACTTCCTGTAGTTCAAGGAGATTACTTACTCCAAAATTATGATGAGGCTGCTGCAAACTTTGACTGGGCAGACGTTGAGAAAGAATTCAGTTGGTATGAAACTGGTAGATTAAATGTAGCTCATGAAGCAATTGATCGCCATGCTAACACACATCGAAAAAATAAAGTTGCTCTTTATTATAAAGACGGTAATCGCAAAGAAACCTATACTTTTAATGAAATGAAGAAATGGTCAAATAAAGCAGCGAATGTTTTGAAATCGCATACAAATCTTGAAAAAGGGGATCGACTTTTTATTTTCATGCCTCGATCTCCAGAATTATACTTTTCACTTCTTGGTGCATTAAAAATGGGTGTGATAGTAGGCCCCCTATTTGAAGCATTTATGGAAGGGGCGGTATATGATCGTTTAGCTGATAGTGAAGCAAAAGTCATCGTGACTACTCCAGAACTATTAAGTCGCATCCCGGTAGATAAATTACCTCTTTTAGAGACTATATTACTTGTTGGCGAAGGAATCGAGGAACAAGGGAAAAACGTCGACTTTATGAAGTATTTAGAAACAGCTTCTCCATACTTCCAAGTAGAGTGGCTTTCTAAAGAAGATGGGTTAGTATTGCATTACACCTCGGGTTCTACTGGAAAACCAAAGGGTGTTCTCCATGTACAAGAAGCTATGCTACAACATTACCAAACTGCTAAATGGGTATTAGATTTGAAAGAAGAAGACATTTATTGGTGTACGGCTGACCCTGGCTGGGTAACTGGGACTTCCTACGGGATTTTCGGTCCCTGGCTTACTGGAACAACTATGGTCGTATTAGGTGGAAGATTCTCACCTGACACTTGGTATAAAACGATTGAGGATTATGGTGTGACTGTATGGTACAGTGCTCCGACTGCTTTCCGTATGTTAATGGGAGCAGGGGATGCTCTAGTAGAAACGTTTGATTTATCTTCCTTACGTCATGTGTTATCTGTCGGAGAGCCATTAAATCCGGAAGTCATTCGTTGGGGTGCACAAGTCTTTAATCATCGAATTCATGATACATGGTGGATGACTGAAACAGGTGCTCAAATGATTTGTAACTATGCCTGTTTACCAATCCGACCTGGGTCAATGGGTAAGCCCATACCGGGTGTTATAGCATCAATTGTAGATGATCGTGGTGTCGAATTAGCTCCTTACCAAATGGGGAACTTGGCATTGAAAAAGGGTTGGCCATCGATGATGCGTCAAATTTGGAATAATCCCGAAAAGTATCAATCTTATTTCTTAAATGATGAGTGGTATGTATCAGGCGATTCAGCTTATATGGATGAGGATGGGTATTTTTGGTTTCAAGGTCGTGTAGATGATGTGATCATGACATCTGGTGAACGTGTTGGTCCATTTGAGGTAGAAAGTAAATTGTTGGAGCATCCTGCAATTGTTGAAGCAGGAGTAATTGGTAAGCCCGATCCAATTCGTGGTGAAATCATTAAAGCATTTGTTGCTTTAAAAGAGGGTGTCGAACCTTCGGACGAGTTGATAGCTGACATTCAGCAATTTGTGAAAAAAGGATTAGCTGCTCACGCAGCTCCTCGAGAAATTGAATTTAAAGACAAATTGCCAAAAACACGTAGTGGTAAAATAATGCGACGTGTTTTAAAAGCTTGGGAGTTAGATTTACCAACAGGCGATTTATCAACTATGGAAGATTAGAAATTCATTATTTCTGTTAGAAAAGCTGTACTTTTCATCAAGTCGATGAGAAGTACAGCTTTTTTATGTATGGAATGGGTATGAAAAGTAAAATACCACTCGTCCCAAATGGGGCAAGTGGTATTTTTCGTTAAGCATTATTCATCTTCACCTTCTGCAGGTGGTTCTACAGGTGGCTCTACAGGTGGTTCTGGTGGTGTCGTTCCTCCATCACCAGGTGGTTGTGTTGGGCCACTAGGTGGAGCAGGGGGCTTAATTGGAACTGGTGTTGGTGTTTCAATCTTTGTGATATTCGAGCTAACTGATTGCTTGCCTGTAATATCAACGGCTACAACAAAGTATTCACCTGAACCAGGGACCGTGAATTGATTACCACTAGCTTCTAAAATGGAAGCCAATTTAACATTACTACTGCCTGAACGTTGGAATACACGGTATCCAACTACATCATTAGATCCTGAAGTAGTCCATGACAATCTGTTACCAGAAAGAGTGGCAGTTACTCCACCTGGAGATGCTCCATCCGCTTCAAACGTGTCTTCAGAAACTACACGATTTGCAAAGCTAGAATTTTTAGGGAAGAGCTTACTTGGATCACCTTTTATTCGACCAAACATGCGATTAATGAAATCTTCGTTTACCCCAACGCCACCTTCTACCACAAATTCACTTGGTGTTGAAGGCAATGAACGGAATCGCTTTCCATTAATCATTACATATGAAGAGGAGATAAAACTGTCATCTATTTTATTGGATACATAGGTATTGCCATTAAATAAATCAGAAGTTACAAGTCCAGCTTTTGAACATTCATCTGAAGGAGAAAGACCTGATATGGAACAGAATGACTTAGATACTACTCCTTTAGGCGCTTTAAATTCAACATTTGGATCGACAAGTTCCGGGTTAACATCATATGAACTATTCATAATTCGTGCCCATAACAAGTTGACGCGTGTACCTGGTTGAAGATAGTTTGAGCGACTTGGAGTTTTTAAATTATTCTTTTTATCGTAACCTAACCAAACTCCAAGAGTGATTGAAGGATTATAACCCATGAACCAAACATCTTTTGCATCGTTTGTTGTTCCTGTCTTCGCAGCAAAATCAGATTGGAATTTTAGCTCACCATTTGCCCGTGTACCAGTACCAACACTTAATACATCTCTTAACATATCGGTGATAATATAAGCAGTTTGAGGTGAGTAGACTGGTATAGCTTCAGATTGATGTTGATAAATAATATTTCCATCAACATCTTCAATTTTTTCTATCATATATGTCTCAACGAACTGACCACCATTAGCTAAAGTAGCGTAGGCATTTGTATTTTCTTCAATTGTAACTCCATTTTTTGTTGCTCCAATTGCGGCAGAATGATTAGTGAAATCTTCTTCAATTAATCCTGAAAACTTCATTTTTTTAAGAAACTCTGCTGGCCTCTTATCAATAATTTGATCATATAATCTAATAGTTGCTAAATTTTGAGAGGAAGCAAGAGCTTGTCTAGCTGGGATAATACCTAATTCTTGCTCGTTATTAAAGTTTTTTGGATCCCACCCTTTATCAAAACCTTGTAACCTTACGTCTACCACTGGGCTACCTGCCCCTATTAAACCATATTCAATAGCAGGGGCATACGTTAATAGCGGTTTCATAGTTGAACCATTTTGTCTAAGAGGAATAGTAGCATGGTTAGTTGCCTCGATGGAATAATCTCGGCCACCAATAAAACTAATTACTCGGCCAGTACTATTTTCTATCATGATACTTCCAACTTGAACAGGCGTTTGTATTGTTTCATATGCTTTTTTCTCTTCATTATAAACTTCCAATGGTTTACTAGGACCGTATTCTTTAAATGCATCTTTTACTGCTTGATGAGCATCGTACATTTCTTTGTCAATTGTTGAATAAATTCGATAACCATTTGTTCGCATAGCTCTATCCGCTAAAATTTCATATTTTTGAAATAGTTCCGTTTCTTGATTTAAGCGTTCAGGATCAATATTATCTTTTTCCGCCAACATTTTAGAAATGATTAGCTTAGCTTGTCTTTCCAATTCAATTGTTAAAAATGGGTACCTGTCATAAGGTAGTGGCTCAGGTTTTTTAAAGTCTTTTGTAATGTCATATTCTACTGCAGCTTTATAGTCTTTTTCGGAAATATAGCCAGTTTCTTTCATACGATAAAGTACTGTTAACATTCGGTCTATTCCTGGTTTTAAACCCTCTGCATTTTTTAACTCTCCTTTTGAAGTGAATGGAGAATGAGCAAATGGTGCTTGTGGAATCCCTGCAATAAATGCAGCTTGTGGTAGAGTTAAATCTTTCGCAGCTACATTAAAAATTCCTTCTGCAGCCGTTTCAATTCCGGCAATATTAGCTCCTGATGCATTTCGACCATAAGGAATAATATTTAAATAAGCTTCTAAAAT
>JBEVEQ010000256.1:0-4162 GCA_040512715.1 Paenisporosarcina sp.
CGAACATCTGGCTGCCATTTTTTCCACTTTTCCGCAAAAAGTTGTTCATCTTTCCGCTCAAAGGCTACATATCCTGCAATAATTTGTTGTGGACTTAGGGATTTAGCATAATTCAATGAATTTTCTACTACATGCGTAATACCAGCAACTGGTACAATAATGATGTTTCCTTCAATTGGTAAAATAGGCTCACAAGTAGAAATATTTAATTGTTCGCCAACTGCCAAATAATGTTTTTTAATTTGATGAAAAACAAAAATGAGTAAAGGTAAAAAGATAAGAACCGCCCAAACCTGTCCAAATTTGGTGATAAAGAAAATCATCATAACGGTAAAACTAATGAAAGCCCCAATAAAATTAATGACTAATTTGGTCACCCATTCTTTTGGCTTTTCTTTCATCCATTTTACAAGCATCCCTGTTTGAGATAATGTGAATGGAATAAACACACCTACTGCGTAGAGTGGGATAAGTTGCTCTGTTTGCCCTTTAAATAGAATGATGAGAAGTATCGATGTGACCCCGAGAGTGATGATTCCATTAGAATAACCTAGACGGTCACCTCTCATTTTAAACATACTTGGTATATATTTATCATTTGAAAGACTAAATGCTAAAAGTGGAAATGCCGAATATCCCGTGTTCGCTGCGAGAACTAAAATCAAGGCAGTTGTCCCTTGAATGAAATAATACATATAGTTTCTTCCGAAAATTTCAGATGCAATTTGTGAAATTACGGTCTCTTCTACTTTTGGTACAATTCCATAGTAGTAAGCCATAAACACAATTCCCACAAATAATACAGCAAGCAAAGATCCCATAATCGTTAAGGTTTTTGCGGCGTTTTTAGCAGCAGGATATTTAAAGTTAGGAATGGAGTTTGAAATAGCTTCTACTCCTGTTAAAGCAGAACTCCCCGATGCAAAAGCTCTAAGTAATATAAATAAGCTGATTCCTGCAACTGGAGTACCTAGTGGTGCATGCAATTCAGGTGAAACATTTCCAGTTAATACATTGAAAAGACCTACGCCAATCAAAATAAATAAAGCGAGTACGAATAAATAGACTGGATAAGCCAAAATCGAAGCTGACTCAGTAATTCCTCTTAAATTTAATATGGTGATGAATATTACTAAAACACTTGCTATGGCAACATTATGATCATGTAACCTAGGCAATGCTGATGTAATGGCGTCCGTCCCAGCGGAGACACTTACTGCAACTGTTAGGATGTAATCCACTAATAAAGAACCGCCAGCAATCAATCCAGCATTTTCTCCAAGGTTCTCCTTTGCCACAATGTAAGCACCACCACCACGCGGGTAGGCAAATATTATTTGTCTATATGACAAAATAAGTGCAGTTAGTAGAATAAGTACACCAACTGCAATAGGAATTGAGTACCAAAACGCTATCGTACTTACAGTAATTAAAACAAGCAAAATTTGTTCTGGACCATATGCAACGGAAGATAACGCGTCTGAAGAAAGGATAGCTAAAGCTTTTGTTTTATTAAGCTTTTGCTCACCTAATGCTGATGACTTTAATGGACGACCGATTAAAAACCGTTTGACTGCTGTTAACATAATTCCACTTCTTTCTTTTGTTGTGATTCCTTTGAGGTAATAATAAATCAACCCTAAATCTTTAATGAACGACAAAAAAGCCCACAAGGCATCAAAGTAGCCTAGTGGACATGATTATACAATCATTTCACTAGCTTCAATTCCTCTCTCATAACGCTTACGAGGTTAGCTGTCGGGTTGGGGCTAAAAGAGTAGCCCTACCTACAATTGTAGGATTCACCCCAAGCGGCTGGAAAAGCCACAAAAAAATGGTTTCCCCGCTCCTTACGGATTAAGCGATTTTGAAATATGAAACTGCAAGTTATATTACTCCTAAGCTTTCCATTTGTAAATAAAATTTTTTCTCCAAATGAAAGTTTTAAAATAAAGAAAAGCACCCTATAAAGTAGACTATGTGATAATGTCTACCTTTGTAGGGTGCTTTTTACTTAAATGAAATTTTATATTTTCACATCATGGGCGATCTTGTTCACGAATATCATCTATCGGAACAAAAATCTCTATGTGACGGTGTAAGTTTTCAAATACAGCAGGGAGATTGCCTCCATACTCTCCGTCTAGATTCAACTGAACATGGTCTTCTGCAGTCACTTTAATATGTCTCGCTTTTTTATATATGACCAAAGGATCATCAAGATGGTTACCCCCAATAGCTAAGGTAGCTAAACGGATGAATTCTCCGATGTGACATTTTCTCAATATCAATAAAGAAAACTTCCCATCATTGACACTTGAATTGGGAGCTAGTTTTTCAAAGCCTCCGACAGAATTTGTCAATCCGACTAAAAACATCATGGCTTCGTCTTCAAATACTTCATCATCGTATTCAATACGCAATCGTGAAGCTCGAATCGATGGTATCATCTCAATTCCCTTTAAATAATATGCCAGTTGACCAAGAACTGTCTTCAATTTACTTGGAACATCGTAGGTAAGCTCTGTCATTTTACCCCCACCTGCGATGTTAATGAAATGGCGATTGTTGACAACACCTACATCAACAGGAATCGATTCGTTTGCAATGATAATATTAACTGCTTTTTCAATATCACGAGGAATACGAAGAGCACGAGCGAAATCATTGGTTGTTCCCATTGGAATCAGACCAATTTTCGGACGTTTTTCAAACCCACTAATACCGGTCACGACTTCATTGAGTGTACCGTCTCCACCTGCAGCGATTACAAGGTCAAATCCTCTTTCTACCGCATGTTTAGCAGCTTCTACAGCATCGCCTTCACAAGTCGTTGCGTGACAAGACGTTTCGTAGCCAGCCTTTTCTAGTTTTTCTAATACTTCTGGTAAATTCTTTCTAAATAATTCACGACCAGAAGTCGGATTATAAATAATGCGTGCACGTTTCATACACATTTCCTTCCTGCTTTACAAATTCATCAATTCATAGGACACTGCAATACATCAAAAAGTTTCATATCCCACGAAAAGAAGCCGTGCAAAGTCTGCCGGCTTCATTTTCTTTATTATAAACCAATGAATGCAATCGAACAATTATGACTGTTTTTGCAGGGCAGCTGTAAATTCTTTTCGAATATCTTCATACACCCACAACCAATATTCTGGTGTCGATACGAAATCATTCGTAATTTTATCTATAAAATTTTGTTGTTTCTCTTTAAATGTTGGATCCTCAGATCCTGGTACTTCTTCTTTCAACTTCATCACATGCTCCTGCAATTTTGGAGCTCGTGGTCCCCATTTACTAATGACTTCCCCGTCTTTATTCAAAAGCAGATATACCGGAATCGAACGGCCACCATTTGTTAAGTAGCGATCCATTAAATCCAATGTTTGGTCACGATACACAACGTTAACATCGATATTGGCAGCTTCAGCCACACGACGTAATATCGCATTATTCATCATTGCATCGCCACACCAGTCTTCTGTAATTCCTAATATGCGTGGAGCTTTTTCTTTTAATAAAGAGATAAATTCGTCATCTTGAGGCACATGAAATTGCTCATACACACGTTCACTATTCTCTTTATGTTTCTCCATTTTCTCCATATATTCTTGTAATGAAATAGCTTCATCGAAGTATTGTTGTTCAGTTTTCATACGCTATTCAACTCCTTTTTATCAGTTTACTGTTAAAAAATGAAGTAATCAATTTTTGAGGTCCTCAGCCTTTTGATAGCAAGGATTATCTCCAAAAATCAAGTGGTAAAACAGAGCTCTTATAACTTTTTTTATAATCTTTTGGTTTAGTTTTATTTTGTACGGGTAAATTTCAACTAGAACAATAACAAAACTAAACAACAATATGAGGAGGAAACAAAAATGGCAGAGTGGAAAAAGAAATTATTAGCAAGTGGTTTTGCAGGTGGATTAGTATTAGCAGGATTAACTGGTTGTGGCGACGGTGTTGACGAAGACAACGGCGTAGATGATGGTGCAGAGATGGACGATGTGGATGATGAAAACAAAAATGATGAAACTGAGTAAGTAAAAGAATAGATTTTTTATTCGATACTACTTTTTTGAAATCATTATATAATGAAAAGTACCTCTACTAACTTAAGGGTTGGCAGAGGTACCTTTTTTTATGTAGTGAT
>JBEVEQ010000312.1:0-4842 GCA_040512715.1 Paenisporosarcina sp.
CGCGGTCTCAGAAAGCACAATTCGAAGGATTTTGTTACTATAATAGACTTTATTGGGAATTACAAGAACAACTATCTAATCCCAGTTGCACTCTCAGGTGATCAATCTCAAAATAAGGATAATATTCGAAGAAGATTAAGTGATACCAGCTATATTAAGGGTGTCTCGACGGTTCTGTTTGAAAATATTGCTAAAGAACAAATTTACAAATCTATTAACAATACAAACCTAACACAGCTTTCCTTATTGAAAGAGGCATTCGAAAAATTGAAAAATCGTATTGGCCGCATCCCGTTTTTATTGGACTTTATGGAAAATAAATCACTTGATCCGGTAGCAATTATTTCAGAGCATGAAAATTATTATGTTTTTTTAAAGAAAATAAGACAAGATGTGCAAATGATAAATGATTATGAAAATAAGGTTTTAACAATGGTATCTCAGGAGCTTTTGAACGGGAAGAGAAAACATGAATTATTGTTACTAGAAAGCCTAATCAAGGCTGAGAAAATAACAGAAAAAGATTTCATTGCGATTTTAAAAATAAATAATTGTAGAACTGACATAGAGACAATAGCATCCGCATATCGAGTATTAAATCTAAAGTTCTTCACTAGTGGAAATAAGAAAAAATATGGAGATGAACCACTAATAAATCATCTTAATAATGAAATAGTGCTCAACGATAAGTTCGGAAATGCTATCCGAAACAATCCGTATTTTTTACATTTTCTTCAAGATGTTATTCTGAGTGGTCTAGAGAAGAGTAGTGAATACAACATCTCGGAAAAATTAACTCTCTTTAAAAAATACTCTAGAAAAGATGCATGTAAGTTATTAAATTGGGATCAGGATGAATCTTCTACAATGTACGGATATAAAGTAAAGCATCAAACATGTCCTATATTTGTAACCTACCATAAACATGATGAAGTAGAATCTAGTGTTGCTTATGGTGAAGAGTTTATTGATCGAAATATATTCAAGTGGTTTACACGAAGCAACCGTTCACTTAACTCTCAAGAAGTTCAAAAAATTATTCATGCAAAAGAAAATAATATTGATATTCATTTCTTTATTAAGAAAGACAATGGTGAGGGTAATGATTTTTACTACTTAGGAGAAGCAAAGGTGCTTTCAGATAGTATTGCTCAACAGGAAATGTTTGATAAATCCGGAAAAACGCTTCCTGTAGTGACGATGAATATGCAATTTGAGAACTCAGTGAATAATAAGTTGTTTCATTATTTAAGATCTGAAACAATTTCATAGATGTAATTATGAGGTATTCAGTTGGAAAAAAACACATAGAATAGTACTGTGAATTTTAAAGCAGTCGGGGATTGTAAGGGGAGAAATAGATGGAGTTTGATACATTGAAGTGGGTGTTACTAGGGATTTCAGTACTTCTTTTTGCAATTAAGTTTTATGTAAAACGTGAGTCGCTTTTATGGGGGATTATTTTTTATACGTTTGTGTATGCAGCCATGAGTTATTATGTGTATTTCAATGACTGGCGACAAGGTTGGAAGTTGGCGTTCTTACTGATTGCTTCGTTTGCATTCTGGCAGTTTTTATTTAAAGAAATTGCTCAGTTCCGCAGATTGCTAGATGCACGTGGTTGATGAAACTGATGATGGGTGGTAAACATGAATGATGGAAGCTCAAAGGAAAATAGATACAAGATACTATTTATCGCGTTGTCTATCGGTCTTTTAGCAAAAATCATAAATTCATATCCTTTTTTCAGAAGAGAATCAAGCAAAATCTTTAATAGGGCTTTTCTTGTGTGTATTTAATTTTAATCATGATTTCATACGCATTAATAAATGTGTACGAAAAACAGGGTTTTTGCATGCTGTACCGAAAGAGAAAATATATTTTAAGGGGAATGACTCATGACAAATCCAGCGGGGTTTTGGGTACGATTATTAGCAAGTATTTTGGATGGCTTAATTGTCGGTATACCAGTTGCGGCATTTGCTTATTTTGTAACAGGAAACTGGGATGACGAAGCTATTTCAAGTCCTTTGACATTGGTATACTCCATTTTACTTCCTGTTATTTGGCATGGTTATACGGTAGGAAAACGTATTATGAATATCCGTATAGCGAAAGTTAATGGTAACAAAGTAGGTCTAGGCACGATGTTGATGCGCACTATCGTAGCGGGGCTCGTATATGTTTTAACATTGGGCATAGGATTGATTGTTAGTGCTTTTATGGTGGGGATAAGAGAAGACAAGAGAGCAATCCACGATTTCATTGCAGGCACTTATGTTACGCATAACCTGCCAGATGAAGAGTACTAATAAAATGAAAAATATTGGGTACAGATTGAAAAGCATGATTAAATTGTTTCAGTTAGAACCTTTGTGGTTTAAGGTATTTATTTCAATCACATTGCTTACATCCATTGTTTTTAGTAGTTCCTATTTCTCGCATGACTCCATGTATGATGGCATCTCTAAATTGGCCGTGGCAATCTTCTTTATTGTCTATGGATATAAAATGAACATGAATCGTAAAGTTTCGATGATCTTTTATGCTTTAGCGGGTCTTTGCTTAGTTCTTGCGTTGTTAGCCTTCATTAATAATTAATAGTCATCTATTAGAAAATGTTGACAATTAATTTTCTGTTTGGTAAATTCAATAACAATATCTAAGAAAAAGAGAGTAGCAACATCTGATGCAAAAGCGAGCGGGGGATGGTGGAAGCCCTGTGTAAAAGAGTTGTGAACCGCACTTTGGAGATGCTTTTACAAGCCGGAACTCCCCGTTATGGAGAAAGTGGCCATATAAATGGCAATTTGAGTGGTACCGCGGAAGTGAAGCTTTCGTCTCATGTTTGATGAGACGAGGGCTTTTTTTATTGAGAAAGTATAAGTAGGAGGTTTTCAGATGAAGCAGGATATTTTAGAAATATTACAAAGCATTGTTCCGGGACAGGTTGATGAGAACATGATTGAAGAACCTAGTTATACTCATTTAGGTGATTATGCATTTCCTTGCTTCTCGCTCGCTAAGGTACTAAAAAAATCTCCCATTTTGATTGCAGAAGAACTAGCTCAACGTATTGCGGATCCACGAGTTAAAACGGCTATCGCTGTAAATGGATATGTGAATTTCTTTATGAATAAAACCTATTTTTCACAAAACATATTGGAAACGATAATCCACCAATCAAACCTCTATGGTTCTTCCGATATTGGACAGGGCGGAGTTGTCACCATTGATATGTCCTCTCCAAACATAGCTAAACCATTTTCAATGGGGCACTTACGGTCGACAGTCATTGGGAATTCCATCTCACTGTTGTTAGAAAAGAGTGGGTATCAACCTGTAAAAATTAACTACTTAGGTGATTGGGGTACGCAGTTTGGCAAATTGCTGGTTGCCTATCGGTTATGGGGAAATGAAAAACAGGTTCAGGATACACCGATTGAGACATTATTAGCACTCTACATTCGCTTTCATGAAGAAGCAGACATAGACGAAACCCTAAATGATCAAGGACGCGCTGCGTTTAAATCACTTGAGGATGGGGATTCGGAAGCATTAGCATTATGGGAGTGGTTCCGAACGGAGTCTTTAAAAGAATTCCAAAAAATTTATGATTTACTAGGCGTTTCTTTCGACTCTGCAAATGGGGAAGCGTACTATAACGATAAGATGGAGCCAATTGTTGAAGAGTTAACACAAAAACAATTATTAGTTGAATCTGATGGTGCTCTAGTTGTGGATCTAGGGGATGGAATTCCCCCTTGTTTGATCAAAAAATCAGACGGAGCAACGCTATATGCAACAAGAGATATTACGGCAGCTTTAGACCGAAAACAAACGTACAATTTCACAAAATCATTGTACGTCGTGGGAAATGAACAAAGTTTACATTTTAAACAAATTAAAAGTGTTCTCACAAAAATGGGCTATGACTGGGCATCATCTATTCAACATGTTCCCTTTGGTTTGATCTTGAAAGATGGTGAAAAACTTTCTACTCGTAAAGGAAATATCATCTTATTGGAGCGGGTGTTAAAAGAAGCGATTCAACTAGCTACCGTCAATATTGAAGAGAAAAATCCCAACTTAGAAAACAAAGTTCAAGTGGCTGAAGCTATTGGTGTTGGCGCCATTATTTTCAGTGATTTAAAACAGCATCGGAAGCATGATATCGAATTTAATTTAAACAAAATGCTTCAAACAGAAGGTGAGACGGGACCGTATATACAATACTCATATGCTAGAGCGCATTCGATTTTAAGAAAAGCAGAAATTCCAAAAGAATTTCAAATTACAGAAGTTAATGACTATGAGTGGGAAATCATTAAATTACTCAATCAATTTCCTTCAGTGGTAAGTCGAGCGACTACATCACTAGATCCTTCTGTAATCGCCAAATTTGCAGTGGATTTAGCACAGTCCTTCAATTCGTTTTATGGAAATGTCCAGGTGTTAACTGAAAACGAGGGACGCAATTATAGGTTGTCGTTAGTGAACTGTGTAACCATTGTGTTAGAAGAAGCATTAAGGCTATTAGGGATGAAATCACCTCGAGAAATGTAAAACGATCTCGATACAATTTTTTGAAAATAAGAAGAAAATCGAATACGAAGTTTTGAGGCAGCCGAAATTGCATCTTCGGCTGCTTCTTTTTTGTATATAGGTTTCACATCACTCATTAACCAAGAAATGCCGACCACAGCTCTTCGGAAACCGTAAGGGTAATGTATATAGTGAAAATTTTTGGAAATTGTAACATTTTTCCTTACCATCTCGTCATAGTTAATAGAGAGACAGGGGGCAGTCGAAATGAAGAAAAAGATGTTGGGGTTATTTTTC
>JBEVEQ010000013.1:0-5957 GCA_040512715.1 Paenisporosarcina sp.
ATGCATCAGTGTTAACTCAACTATCTGCTGGTAATCAAGCCGAGTTTATTAGTGACCAAGGCGAATGGGTAGAAATTGCATTCAATGAGGTTAAAGGATTTGTGACAAAAGAATACATAACGATTTCCCAAAATTCAAAAGAAACTAAACAAACGATAGTAAATTCACCTACCGCTTTCCAAGTTTCGGTTGATCGATTAAATGTGCGTTCGAAACCGGATTTAACTTCGAAAAAAGTGGCACAGATAAACAAAGGTGAACGATTTAAAATTCTTGAAAAACGTCATAACTGGGTAAATATTGCTTTATCTAATAAAGAATCTGGATGGGTGTATTCGTTTTATGGAACTTACTCAGACGTAGCACCAGCTTCGAATAATCAAGTAAAAGATGGATCATCAAAAACAGTAACGATTGTCTATAATGGTACAAATTTACGCTCGGATGCATCCACATCTAGTGAAGTAATTTATCGAGCGAATGCTGGTGAAACATTTTCAACAATCGGACAATCTGGTGATTGGTACGAAGTCCAGATAAAAAGTGGCAAAAAAGCATATGTTGCCAATTGGGTAGTGTCATCCAACAAAGATGGATTACAACCTGAAGTAAAAGAAAAAAATGCTCCTAGAAATAAAGGAACACTCCATGGATTAACGATAGTTATTGATCCTGGTCATGGTGGGAATGATCATGGAACTACTGGAGCAAGAGGCACGGATGAAAAGGGAATTGCTCTCCAAACATCTGAACTATTATCTAGTAAACTCCGTGCTGCCGGTGCAAATGTAGTCATGACAAGAGATTCTGATGTCTATGTAGATTTAAGAAAACGCGTGTCAATCGGACATCAGTTAGCTGCCGATGCTTTTATAAGTATACATTATGATGCGACCGATGATTCTTCAATCAATGGATTTACAACCTATTACATGCACGGGTTTCAAAAAGACTTAGCTAAAACTGTTCATGCAGGTCTAGGTAAAAAAATCACATTAAGAGACCGTGGAGCGCAACCGGGAAATTACTTAGTATTACGTGAAAACCGTCAAGAATCTATTTTAATAGAACTCGGATTTTTAAGTAATCCTTCAGAAGAACGTTCAGTCACAACGGAGCAATTTAGAGAACAGGCTTCCCTTGGGATCTATAATGGAGTAGTCAATTACTTTGATAACCAATTAAAATAAATAACAAAAAGTTAAGAGAGTCAAAATAGAGAAAACAGCTCATTCCATTAATTTGGATGAGCTGTTTTTATGTCTGAAATATGATTAGACAGGTACATCTGTCGTTTTACTTGAACAGGATACTCTCTTAATTAATTTGTGCGGAATGATTATTCGTTTCACAGGTTCATGTTCATAATTCAATAGTCGAATTAAACTTCTTGAGGCTTGATAGCCTAATTCAAAAATATTAATATCGACAGATGTCAATGGAGGATTAGATAACTCGGAAAACAATACATTATTGAAACTTAGGATGGAAATATCATCTGGAACTGAAATATTCATTTCCGTTAAGGTATTCAATACTCCTAGCGCCATTAAATCATCAGCAACTACTAGTGCAGTTGGTGGATTCTCTAAGTTTAGCAATTGACTAATTGCTTCTTGGCCACCTTCACGAAGGAATTCACTATGAATAATATACTCATCATTGCTTTTAATATTTGCTTCTCTCAAAGCTTTTTCAAATCCTAAAATACGTTCAATTGTTACGACAAAGTTTAAGTCTCCGCCAATAAAACCAATTTGTTTATGTCCTAAACTTAACAAATAGTTGGTTGCTTCTTTTGAAGCTTTATAATTATCGTTATCGACATATGATATTTGATCAACATCTTTAAATGGTTTACCAATCACAACAAATGGAAACTTTCTTTCCCTTAGATAATTCAATACTTTATCTTCCGTTCTTGAGTATAACAAGATGACACCATCTACTCGTCGGCCCTGTACCATTTGTACAACACCTTCAAAAATTTCATCATCAGTTTTACCCGTACTAATTTGTAAAGCGTATTGTCGTTCATTAGCTCCGTCGCTTAAGCCACGAAGAACTGTCGGGAAAAACGGATTTTGAAAAAACACATCTGTTGAGTTTGGTAACACTAAACCAATGACTCGAGTCGATTGATTTGCCAAACTTCTTGCAATGAAATTCGGGTGGTACCCTAGTTCGTCCATTGCCGCTTTTACTTTTTCCTTCGTTTTATCACTAATACGTGGATTATTTGCGATTACTCTAGAAACCGTAGATGGAGCAACATCAGCTAATTTAGCAACATCTTTAATTGTACTAGCCAATTGCTTCTCTCCTCTCTACGGATATTAATTTAAACATGAAATCTGCTCCCTTTCCGAGGACGAACTGGCAAGCCTCCTCAGGACAACAGGATGTTGGTCACGAAGGCGTTGCGATCGCGAGGTGGCTTCCTTAGCCTTCATTTCTTTGTCAAAGCTGCGGGGTCTCGCCTGTCCGTTATTCCACCGGAGTGTCGCCAAATCCTACCTATCAACAATATTGTTTAACAAATCCTAAATTAAATTAGTCTGTTTGAATAGGTAAACTCTCGTTTCATAAGGTTTTAATACCATATTCGTTGAGAATGATTGATCTACATGTTCGACATTACTTAATACTAACTGACCAGCACTATTTGATGAACAATCAAATGTCAAACTCTCTTCTTGAACGCTGAAATTACAAATGATAATCGCTTCAGAGTCACCTTCAGAACGTTTATACGCATATACACTTGGATGTTCTTCTAATAATAATTCATATTTACCGTAAACAAGAACTGAATTCGCCTTACGCAATTCTATCATCTTTTTATAAAATGTATAGATGGAAGTCGAATCATTTAATTGAGATTCCACATTTATTTCTTTATAATTTTCGTTTGTCATAATCCACGGTTTTCCAGTAGTAAATCCAGCTTCTGATTCAGCATTCCACTGCATAGGCGTACGTGAATTATCTCGTCCTGTTCTCCAAATAATATCCATGATTTCTTCATGTGATCTACCTTTAGCCATTTCAATGCGATAATAATTCTTCATCCCTTGATCATCATAGTCATCGATTGAATCATATTGAACATTGGTCATACCAATTTCTTGTCCTTGGTAAATGAAAGGTGACCCTTGCATAAAGAAATAACAAGCCCCTAACATTTTAGCGCTTTCCGCCCAATATTGGTCATCATTGCCCCAAGTAGAAACACTTCGAGGTTGATCATGGTTTTCGAAGAATAAAGCGTTCCATCCTTTTTCGTGAAGTTCTGTTTGCCACTTTGATAAAGTGTTTTTTAAGCCAATGACATCTACAGAGTTGTTTGTACCTTTTTGCCAAAGGCCAAGATGTTCGAACTGGAAGACCATATTGAACTTCCCGTTTTCTTCCCCTACCCAATCATCTGCTTGATGAATTTTCACACCATTTGCCTCTCCAACAGTCATGATGTCGTATTTATCAAAGGTTTCTTGTTTTAATTCTTTTAAGAACTCATGAATACCTTCTTGATTCATGTGCATATCAAATGACGACACATAATCCAAGTTTTCAGGGTTAGGTAAATCAGGCATACCTGGACGTTTTTTAATATGAGAAATAGCGTCCACTCGGAAACCATCAATCCCTTTATCAAGCCACCAATTAACCATATCGTATAAAGCACGTCTTACATCTTTGTTTTCCCAATTCAAATCAGGCTGTTTTTCATGGAATAGATGCATATAATATTGATTTGTTTCAGAGTCTAGAGCCCATGCACTTCCTGAGAAAATACTTTCCCAATTGTTCGGTTCTTTACCATCTTTTCCGTCACTCCAAATATACCATTCACGTTTTGGATTGTCCTTAGATGAACGTGATTCAACAAACCATGGATGCTCATCACTCGTATGATTAATTACTAAATCCAAGATTACTTTTAAGCCTCTTTTATGTGACTCTTCTAGAAGTATCTCGAAGTCTTCCATCGTACCAAACTCTTCCATAATGTCTTGATAATCACTAATATCATAGCCATTATCTGCATTCGGAGATTTGAAGAAAGGACAGATCCATAAAACATCTACTCCAAATTCTTTTAAATAATCTAATTTAGAAATGATTCCTTGTAAATCACCAATTCCATCACCATTACTATCTTTAAAGCTTCGTGGGTAAATTTGATAACATACTGCTTCTTTCCACCAATATCTTTTCAGTTTAAAAACCTCCTATAAATGAATCACGATTTCAATCTTTTCTTATTTTTCTCCAAATAATTATACCTAGAAGAATGAAGCCCATTAATCCTATACCAATTAAAATCATGGTCAATGTCGACATTCTATTTTTTTCTTTAACGAAATAGATGTCAGCCTTTTCTGCTTTAAGTTCTACGTTGAATGTTTGATTTTTATTTTTTATTTCAAGATCATTCAGAAGGCTAACCAGTTTTTTGCTTTCACCAAAATCCGCATTTATTTCAACTGATTTATTTTCAGTCGTATTATTGATTGCTATAATTAGCGTTTCTTCTTTATGCTGTCTACTATAGATTGCGAATCCATTCTCTTCATGTAAAAGTTCTAACTTCCCTCTAGTTAATGAAGGATGCTTTTTTCTTAAATTACCTAATTTAGCAATATAAGAAATTAATTGATCATTTTCATCAAACTTCATCATTCGACGATTATCTGGATCTTCTCCGCCATCTAATGCGATCTCTGAACCGTAGTAAACGATTGGAATACCTGGAGCAGTGAATAGATAAGTGAGTGCTAGTTTCCATCGCACAATCGGATCTTGCTTATACTGGAGAATTTCACGAGTGAACCGGTTCATATCGTGATTATCCATAAACGTCCCTAACAATTCAGGTTGATCATAAAATGCCTGATTACGATCTAAAGATGCAAAAAGCCAACCTAAACTTGTATTGGGTTTCGCGAAAGATGTGCGAAGATGTTCGTTTTGAGGAAAGTCCACAAAGCCGTCAATCCCCGTATCTTGGTAAGCGGCAACGACACGTAAATCATTATGCCAAACTTCACCTAATAAATAAAAATCTTCTTTGACTGATTTCACTTCACTTGCAAATTCTGTCCAAAATTCCTTCGGTACATGTTTTACCGTATCTAAGCGATACCCATCAACATCCGTTTCTTCAATCCACCACTTCGCTGCATCAAATAAATAAGTCCGAGTTTCGGGATTTTCAGTATTCAAATCAGGTAAATCAAATAGCCAATTGTTTTCAACTTCTTCTTGGTTGTTCCAATTAGTAATGGGTTGCCTTTCATGGAACCAAGTTTTCTTTGCCTCTTCATTTACCCATGGGTGATTAGGTCCAACATGATTGACGACGAAATCCAAAATCACTTTAATATCTCGATCATGCGCTTCTTTTACCAAGTTCTTGAATTCTTCAAGAGTTCCAAAATGTTCTTCTGTATTGTAGAAATTCTGAATCCAGTATCCATGATAACCATTGTCTTCATTATCAAAAACTGGCGTTAACCAAATCGATGTGAAGCCCATTTCTTTTATGTAATCTAATTTCTCGGTGATTCCTTTAAAATCACCACCGTTGTAAGACTTTGAATCAATGCTGTTCACTTTAAAATCATTTGCTGTATCACCATTATTAAATCGATCGACCATTATGAAATAAATGCTCTCATCCTGCCAATTACGATCTTCTTTTTCGATCGCACCAACTGGTAATGCATAAAAAAGAAGAAACGGAATAATAATGAGGTTTTTGAATCTTTTTCTCATTTCCCGTTCCCTCCATATCAACAAATCATTTTAATCATTATCCTTTCGTTCCACCAGCAGTTAAGCCAGAAACGAAATACTTTTGGAACATTAAAAACAGTAAAGCAATCGGAATTGCTACTAAAACGGCACCTGCAGCAAATTTAGTAAACTCGTTACCAAATTGCTTGGCTACT
>JBEVEQ010000047.1:0-12007 GCA_040512715.1 Paenisporosarcina sp.
CGAGCCTCCTCGCGAAACAGGTGCGGGGTCTTATCTATTTTTCTGCGGGAGTGACGCGTATTTTCTTTACATCGAACATTCATACATTAAATCGTTGATTAAACTTTTAAAGTGTTAATTAAGATTTTATGAATAGACCTCGCTTTCCACAGACGAACCAATTTTCAAGAAACTCAAATTAATGACTGAAAATCAAATTTCATCAAAAGATAATAATTATCTACTATTTTTTGGATAGCAAAAATCCCATTCTCTATAGAGAATGGGATTACCTGTTATGCTCTTACTCTTTTTTCGACCAACAATTTAATGGCAGTACGATCTTCACCAGCAATTATAATATCGGTAAATGCCGGTGAACAAATCAAATCGGTCCCACTAGGTGCTACAAACCCTCTTGCTATAGCAACTGCTTTTACTGCTTGATTTAATGCTCCTGCACCTACTGCTTGCATTTCTGCATACCCTTTGTCACGAATTACAGCAACCAATGCACCAGCTACTGAATTAGGATTTGACCTCGAAGATACTTTTAATGATTCCATCTCTATTCCTCCTTATACTTGCTGTGAGTTGGACTTTACTGTTATTGTCCTTGACTCACTGTATGCAAGGTGGATGAAAAAAAGAAGAACCTAAGATTGAAACGGATAATCTTCGTTAATATATATTCGTTCAATCGAGGTTGCTTTCCCTGATTGATTATCAATTTCGATAAATACTCCACTAATTACTGAGCGGCCTGTTTTTGGCACTTCAAAACGTGCTGGCATATTCGTTTGGAATCGATATAGTACATCTTCCTTTTTCATACCCAATACTCCATCATATGGACCCGTCATTCCTACGTCGGTAATGTAGGCAGTTCCATTCGGGTAAATTCTTGCATCAGCAGTTTGTACATGTGTGTGCGTTCCGACTACTGCAGAAACTTCTCCATCTAAATGCCATCCGAGCGCTATTTTTTCACTTGTAGCTTCTGCATGGAAATCAACAAAAATTAACGGAGAAATCTCTTTCGCTTCTTTCACTAACTCTGTGGCTTTTTTGAATGGGTCATCATGAGGTGGTAGAAAAGTACGACCATGGAGATTGATAACGGATAAAGTATGCCCGTTTTTCGAGATCGTTGTCATGCCTTTACCCGGTGCTTCATCAGAAAAGTTAGCAGGTCTTATTAAGTAATCTGTTTCGTCGATAAAATCGAATATTTCCTTCTGATCCCATGTGTGATTTCCCATTGTGACCACGTCAACGCCCATGTGAAGCAACGATTGAAAAATCGATTTGGTAATTCCTCTGCCCGATGCAGCATTTTCACCATTCGCAATCACGACGTCAGGTTGGTATTTTCTTTTTAATCGCGGTAAATAATCCTCTAATGTATCTCGTCCAATAGAACCCACAATATCTCCAATAAATAATACTTTCATTCTTATTCCTACTTTCTTTATCAAAAACTTTTACGATTGATTTTTTATTGGCTATGTTAAATGTTGCTGTTGATATCACATCGTTTAACAAAGCTTTATCAATAAAAAAAGGCTTCGTAATGAAGCCCTTCTTTACTTACTATTATTTTGCATACTCTACAGCGCGTGTTTCACGAATAACCGTAACTTTAATATGTCCTGGATAGTCTAGTTCTTCTTCAATTCGCTTGCGGATATCACGAGCCAATCGATGAGCAGTAATGTCATCAATTTGTTCTGGACGAACCATAATACGAATTTCACGTCCTGCTTGAATAGCGAATGATTTCTCAACACCATCATAAGACTCAGAAATTTCTTCTAGTTTCTCCAAACGACGAATATAGTTTTCTAGTGTTTCACTTCTAGCACCTGGACGAGCAGCTGATAATGCATCGGCAGCAGCAACTAAGACTGCGATGACAGATGTCGCTTCAGTGTCACCATGATGAGAAGCAATACTATTAATAACGACTGGATGCTCTTTATATTTCGTCGCAAGTTCTACACCAATCTCAACGTGACTACCTTCTACTTCATGGTCAATTGCTTTCCCAATATCATGTAGTAAGCCTGCACGTCTAGCTAGTGTAACATCCTCACCTAGTTCAGCAGCTAATAAGCCAGCTAGGAATGCAACTTCTTTTGAATGTTTTAAAACGTTTTGTCCATAACTTGTACGGTAACGCATACGACCCATAATCTTAATTAAATCAGGATGTAAATTATGAATGCCAACATCAAAGGTAGTTTGCTCACCAATTTCTCGGATTTGCTCATCTACTTCTCTTCTTGACTTCTCAACCATTTCTTCAATTCGAGCAGGGTGAATTCGACCATCTTGAACTAATTTTTCAAGTGCAAGACGTGCAGTTTCACGACGAATTGGATCGAAACCGGATAAGATTACTGCTTCTGGTGTATCGTCGATAATTAAATCAATTCCAGTCAGAGTTTCAAGTGTACGAATATTACGGCCTTCACGACCAATAATACGGCCTTTCATCTCATCATTTGGCAAGTTTACAACAGAAACTGTTGTCTCTGCCACATGATCAGCAGCAAAACGCTGAATAGCTAAAGAAAGAATTTCTCGTGCTTTCTTGTCAGACTCTTCTTTCGCACGTGATTCAGATTCTTTCGTCATCACTGCGATGTCAGTAGCTAATTCATTTTCTACTTGGTGTAGAATAATGCCTTTCGCTTCTTCACGAGTTAATGCAGATATGCGTTCAAGCTCTGTTTGTTGTTTAGCAACTAACTCAGCCACTTTGCTTTCCATCTGCTCGATATGCTGTTGTCTCTCAGTCAGAGCGTCATCTTTACGCTCTAGACCCGCTTCTCTTTTGTTAAGAGCATCATCCTTACGATCAAGGTTTTCTTCTCTTTGTAAATACCGGTTTTCCTGTTTTTGCAGTTCAGCTCGGCGTTCACGAATGTCAGATTCTGCTTCAGATCTCAATTTGTGAGTTTCATCTTTTGCTTCTAATAGTGCTTCCTTTTTCAAAGCTTCCGCTTCTCGCTTCGCCTCATCGACGATGAGAACAGCGGACTGCTTTGCACCAGTCACTTTTGAATCATTCACATTTTTTACAAGAAAATAACTAACAGCGGCACCGACGATAAGACCAACCAAAGCGGAGATGAGTATTTCAATCATTCGAACACCTCCTCTTGCTATTTCATTTTCATGTTCAGTAGGCTTATATACATAGCTTTCAACTAGGTAGCCCAATTGATTTCATTTAGAAATTATACAATTTTAATTGTATAGATGTAGAAATACTCTGTCAAGGATTCGCGAGTCTCGTAATATGAAAACAACCTACCGATTTTCTCGGTAGGTTATTAAATGAATCTTATTTTTCATCAATAAGTAATTCAAATTCCTCTTCTTCATCATCATGTGCAGCAATGGTATAAGCAGTTGCCATCATGCCGTATGCTGCTCTAATTTTTTGAGCGATTTCATTACGAGTTGCTTCGTTATCTTTAAGGAATTGCTTGGCATTTTCACGACCTTGACCAAGACGGTCATCATTGTAAGCATACCAAGAACCACTCTTGTTAACGATATCCATTTCTACGCCTAAATCTACAATTTCACCTTCACGGGAAATTCCTTGTCCATACATAACATCAACTTCTGCTGTACGGAATGGAGGAGCCACTTTGTTTTTAACAACTTTAATTTTCGTTTTGTTCCCCATGAAATCATTACCTGATTTAATGGCTTCTGCACGACGAACTTCCAAACGTACAGAGGCATAGAATTTAAGTGCACGTCCACCAGGTGTCACTTCAGGGTTACCAAACATAACACCAACTTTTTCACGAATTTGGTTAATGAAAATAGCCGTTGTTTTTGATTTGCTAATTGCACCTGAAAGTTTACGTAAGGCTTGGGACATCAAACGAGCTTGTAACCCAACGTGAGAGTCACCCATTTCGCCTTCAATTTCTGCTTTAGGTACTAAGGCAGCCACTGAGTCGATTACTACGATATCCACAGCTCCAGAACGTACTAATGCTTCACAAATTTCTAATGCTTGTTCACCAGTATCAGGCTGTGATAATAAAAGCTCATCAATATTAACGCCTAAGTTTTGCGCATAAACAGGATCAAGTGCATGCTCAGCATCAATAAATGCTGCTTGACCACCAGCCGCTTGTGCTTCAGCAATTGCATGAAGTGCTACTGTTGTTTTACCTGAACTCTCTGGTCCATATATTTCAATGATTCGTCCTCGTGGATAACCGCCAACACCAAGTGCTACATCAAGAGCTAATGATCCACTAGAAGTCGTCAAAATTTCTCGATCCGTTTTTTCGCCAAGTTTCATAATTGAACCTTTACCGAATTGTTTCTCAATTTGTTTTAAAGCCATGTCTAATGCTGCTTTACGATCGCTCATTTATGGTTCCTCCTTATGTTTCAAACACAAATTTAACTTCTGTCTCTACTATACTTGGTTTATGAGAAATACACAAGAAAAAAGCGAACGTTCATTCGGTTTATTTTTCAGCAAAATAAAAATTTGAGCAAGGGAAGATGCTCAAATCTTTATTTTCAGCCGATTTACGGGCTTATATTTAAATTACGATTCATTTACAACCGTTAATTGGTGAATGATTTCATAACATGTTCGTTTAACAGCTCGTAATCTATTTGTATTTCGCATATCTGATAAATGTAGCTCATGGCTCTTCACGTCTCCATTTGGAAATGCGATAGCAATCCAAACAGTTCCTGCAGGCTTTCCTTCAAGTGAACTCGGTCCTGCAGCACCTGTTAGGCCAACTCCAATATCGGTGTTAAATACTGCTTTTATTTGCGTAGCCATAGCGACGGCACACTCTTCACTAACCACACCATGCTGCTCAATGATTTCTTTTGAAACGCCCAAGTGCGTTATTTTGGAATCTGTTGAATAGGTTACCATACCACCTATTAGAATGGCACTTGCTCCTGGAATAGCAGCTAGTTCTGATTGGAATAATCCTGCAGTTAAACTTTCAGCTGCAGAAATCGTCCAATTTTTTTCCTGTAATAACTCTACAGTTCGTGAAGCAAGAGAGTCGTTGTTATATCCATATAAATAATTGCCAACACGGTCCATTAACAACTGCTCTGTTTTAGAAATCAAATTCTCAGCTTCCTGATCGGTTGAAGCCTTTGCTGTTATTCGTAACATCACTTCACCGTCTGAAGCTAAAGGTGCAATAGTAGGATTAGATTGTGAATCTAATAAGTCGTGAATCTTTGTTTCGAGCTCTGCTTCTCCAATGCCATAAAAACGTAACACATGAGAAAAAATAACCTCACCTTGGTTTAACCATTTTGCTAATAGCGGTTTCGCTTCAAGTTGAAACATCGGTTCCATTTCTTTTGGAGGTCCAGGTAATAGTATATAAACCTTATCTTGATTTGAATAAAACATACCTGGAGCCATGCCATTATAGTTAGTTAACACTTGGCAGTCTTCCAAAACAAGCGCTTGCTTTTTATTATTGTCTGTCATAGGACGATTTAAGCGTTGAAAAAATGCCTCAATAGATTGCATCGCTTCATCATCCATTACTAAACGCGTATCTAAATGACGTGCGATTGTTTCTTTTGTTAAATCATCTTTTGTCGGTCCTAAGCCACCGGAGAAAATAATCAAATCCGCTCTCGATTCAGCAAGTTGAATCGCATCTTTTAGTCGATTAGCGTTATCACCAACTACTGTATGATAGTACACATTAATCCCAAGTTCAGCTAATTGACTAGAAATGTAGCGAGCATTCGTATTCGTAATCTGACCAAGTAATAATTCTGAACCAACTGCAATAATTTCCGCGTTCATAATTAGTCTCTCCTCTATTTTGAGTCAAGTAAAACACGACGGTTTGCATAGAAATAATCCCATCCAGACCAAATTGTAAAGAACAATGACACATATAGCATGATTGTGCCAAATGGAATGTTGAACATTTCAAAAATAATATTGTTAAGTAGTAAAGCTGAAATCGCTACGATTTGCGTCCACATTTTAATTTTGCCTAATTGTTTAGCTGCTACAACTTCACCTTCATCAGCTAAAATTAAACGAAGACCAGTGACAGCAAACTCGCGACTAATAATGAGAATAACGATCCACGCTGGTGCAAACCCAAGTTCTACTAGTATGATTAAAGCTGCTGAAACAAGAAGTTTATCAGCTAAAGGATCTAAAAATTTCCCCATATTCGTCACAAGATTATGTTTACGAGCGTAGTAGCCATCGATAAAATCTGTTATGGAAGCAACAATAAAGATGATAGCCCCGATGAAATGCTCTACAGCTAAAGAAGTTCCTAATAAGTCTAGAGTTCCCCAACCAAAATCTACTAACATAAATACAACAAACAAAGGAATCATAAAGATTCTAGACACAGTAATTTGATTTGGAATGTTCATATTCTTTCTCCTTTCGTTTCAAAGAAAATAGCCATCTTAGAGATGACTATTACTGTTTAGAAAATTGGATCAACATGTTTTGAGTTACTTTGTCCGATGTTGGCGTTCCGTATTCAACTTTTTCATCATTAATAAAAACGTCAACTTGTGGTGCAGCTCCTACACGAATTCGAGCTGTTTCTACATCACTCAAATCAAGTGTAACCGTTTCACCTGCAACTAATTCACGAGCTAATGGTTCTACACCTTCTTGATTACGAACAGCAACCCATGAATTACCACGAGCTACAATTTTTAATGAGAAAGTATCTGTTCCTGAAAGAGTATAGTTCGTTGTTTCCCCTTCTATTGCTCCAACCTCAATGGTTTGAGTCGGTGCAGGTTCTTCAACAGGTTCTTCTTCCTCTACAGGTTCCTCTTCTTCTGGGTCTTCTTCTACAGGTTTTTCAGTTTCTGTCTTCGATTTATCGAATACTGTATTATCGACCTCATTATCTTCTACCGCATCACCTTTTTGCGCTATATTTTGATAGAGGAACCAGAATATAACAAGTGCACCAACTATAAATAATGCCACAAGAACCATCGGGATAACTTCAGAAAAACGACTCGACGCTCTGGAGATTGGCTTTCTTCTAGTAGGAACTGAATTCATCGTTTGATATACCTCTTCATTAGAAGAGGATGGAACTTCCTGTTTATATGATTCTAGCAATTCATCTGAATTCAAACCAACCGCATCTGCGTATTGTTTGATGAATGCACGAACATAAAATGGACCGGGCATCATGCTATAATTTCCTTCTTCAATACCGGCCAAATAACGTTTTTGAATTTTCGTCATTTCTTGTAAGTCTTCTAAACTATATCCCTTAGCCGTTCTCGCCTCTTTAAGACGAGTTCCTAGTTCGCTCAATTAAAACACCTACCTGTTAAAAGTTAAAACCACCATAGCCACTTAAATTACCACTTTGTGACATCATATGGTTTTTTTCCATCATTTCGTATGTTATTTCTTCATCTGGATCTGTTCGTAGTTCAATTATGTAATCAAAGTCTTCAATAGAGAAATCAGAATGTTGAACAAACATATCTGGGTGCTCGACAACTTTTATTGATGGCAAACGCATCATTTCTCTAACTAGTTGCAAATGTCTTTCATCTGAAGATTGTCTAGTTACAATTCCATCTAAAATAAAAATGTTATTATCACTAAATTCATCGCCAGCTAACTGGTTTCGAACAGTTTGTTTAATCATAGTAGATGAAAGAAAAACCCACTTTTTATTTGCACAAACACTTGCTGCAACAACAGACTCTGTTTTTCCGACACGCGGCATTCCTCTAATTCCAATAAGCTTATGACCTTCTTGTTTAAAGAGCTCTGCCATAAAGTCAACCAGTAATCCTAGCTCATCACGAACGAAATGAAAGGTCTTACGGTCGTCTGCATCCCGTTGAATGTATCGACCATGTCGAACAGCAAGAATGTCTCTAAGCTTAGGTTCTCTAAACTTTGTTACTTGAATTGTCTCCATTGTCGAAACGATGGCTTCAAATCGTTCTATTTGTTCGTCATTTTCAGCACGAAGCAACATCCCACGCCTTCCTTGATCCACACCATTAATTGTCACGATATTTACTCTCAGCATACCAAGTAAGGATGCAATGTCTCCGAGTAAGCCAGGACGATTTATTTGAATCTCATATTCAAAATACCATTCGCGCATCATTTTACGACCTTTCTAAAGTGAACATGTCATTAGTGTCAAAAGAACATTTCCTAGTCACTTACAAATTAAAGAAAACATAAGTAAAACAAATCATTCCTGGTTTATGTAAAAATGACGTTTATAAGCTTTATAAGTTCTATCATATCTGATTTTGTAACGTAAGAAAAGGAAAAAAGAAAAGAAGGAGCAATGTCCTTCTTTTGATTTAATGAACATTTTTTTGTTTTACAAGTTTTACCACAATATTGGCTAACGCATGTTGTTCATCTTCATTTGCAACAGACCACAAATCTGATAAAACTCGCTCTTGTTCATTTTTAGGATCAACATTTTTCGCTAAGTAATCGCCAATTTGAAAAGCAGTTGTTTGAATTGCTTTTTTGGTCATTCCTGACGATTCAGCATTTTCGACATTTGCGCCTAAGAAACTCGTCCATTTTTGCCAATTTTCTAACAGTGCCATGATAATCCCTCCTTTTCACATGTAGTATGTGTAAAGTGTGAAATTATATGTACCAACCACCATTTACGCCAATAACTTGCCCAGTCACATAGTCAGCTTTTCCACTTGTTAAAAAGTGCACCATGTTTGCTACTTCCTTGGCTTTACCCACTCTTTGTAAGGGTATTTCTTGTATAAGATCTGATAACTCTTCTGTATTTAAACTTGCATTCATAGGTGAGTCGATGATGCCAGGCGCTATAATATTTGCCCTTACACCTGAAGAACCTGCCTCTTTTGCATACGCTTTGACAAAGGCATGCTGTGCGCCTTTCACAGCGGAATAAACAACTTCTCCCGATGCACCTGTTTGTCCCCAGATAGACCCAATAAGTACAATATAAGATACACGATGATTCCTCATTTTAGATGCTAGTGCGCCGATAATATACATTGGATTTTGAACATGTGTTTTCCATAAACGGTCCATTTCTGCTGGTGTCGTATCTTCTAGTAATTTATACAATGATTGTCCGTTTGCAAAAACTAGTGCCTCTAAATTAAAAATAGATTCAATAGCATTTTGAGCACCTTGAGAAGTAGTCAAATCTGCTTGAATGGTTAAAAAATCTTGGTCTTGGTAGGTAGATGAGAGTTTTTGTTGCAATTTAAGGATGGCATCCATATTTTGATGGAAATGCAAATACAAACTCCATCCTGTTTTGGCCATCTCTAAGCATATTGCCTGACCGATTTCTCCCGATGCCCCAAAGACACAAGCGAATTTTTTCATTTTTTCGCCTGATCTTTTTTAGGTTGAATTGTAAAGACTGTTTGTTGACTTTCGCCTTGGATAGAGGCAAATGCTTTTTGAAGATCACTAACAGTCATATTTTCTAAAACAGGAACAGCATCGAATAAGTTCATATCATTAAACGCATATCTGGTAAATTGATTGGCAATATATTCTACCGAATTTAAAGCTTTAAGGAAAAAGCCGATTTTCTTTTTTCGTACTCGATCTAAATCAGATAACCCAAATGGCCATTTCTCTTCCATTTTAGTTAATTGTTTTTTTATTGCCGTTACTAAAGCATCTGGTGTTGCAGTGTCTGATCCAATTATTGCAAATCCAAAACCTTTTTCTAATGTGAAATCAAAGGAATAAGACTCATCAATCCATCCTTGTTCGTATGCCTCATGATAAAAGTCTGAAGCACGGCCAAATGCTAATTCCAGAGAAAGTTGAACAGCTAATTCATGCTTTAACATCTCTTCCCCTTGGAGTGAAGTTTCTTTAGCTTTAAGACCAACATACACTTTTGGTTTTTGAACATCCATCTCTAATGTATTTACTTTCACTGCAACATGACTCGGTTCGTCAGGAAATACGCGATTAATAGTCGATGGCTCAACAAACTCCTTTTTATTTTGGTTTTCTTTGATATACGTCATCATTTCTTCTGGATTTACAGCTCCAACAACAAACATCAACATATTGGATGGGTGATAAAAGGTTTCATAACATGTGTATAAATGCTCTGCAGTTATTTTATCGATGGACTCAATTGTGCCAGCAATATCTATTTTCACAGGATGATCATGATACATATTATCGATGGTGCCAAAATATAATCTCCAATCCGGTTGGTCATCATACATTGTTATTTCTTGTCCAATAATGCCTTTTTCTTTTTCAACTGTTGAAGCGGTAAAATAAGGCTCTTGAACAAAGTTTAATAATATCTCTGTGTTTTCATAAAGATGATTCTTAGCTGAAAACAAATAAGCAGTCCGAGTAAAAGAAGTAAACGCATTTGCCGAAGCACCATATCCACTAAATTTTTGGAAAACGTCTCCATCTTCTTTTTCAAACATCTTATGCTCTAAAAAGTGAGCAATTCCATCGGGAACGGAAATTTTTTCATTTTGACCCATCGGTGTAAACATATTATCTATTGATCCATATTTCGTAGTAAAAGTGACAAATGTTTTGGAAAAACCTTTTTTCGGCAAGATATATACATCTAATCCATTATCCATTTTTTCATAATACATTTTTTCATCAATTTGTTTAAAGTGCAGTTCCTTCATGTGCGAGTTCCCCCTTCCCAGATAAGAAGTAAACCATTTTTTTATCGATGGTTTTTGCCATTTCTTGAATATCTTCCTTCTTAACTGATTCCCATTTTGCAAACCAGTTTTCTACTGTGAACGTCTCGCTCAATTCTTTATACTGATCAAATATCTCAATTTGACCTCTCGCAGAATCTAAGGCTTCTTTTAATTGATTTTTAAGCATGGCAATCGTTTGATCAATTTCCATTTGTGTAATTAGACCATTTTGCATAGCTTCCAATTGCTCATCAATTAATTTAATTGCTTTTTCTTCGTTACTCGCATCAATTCCTGCTAAAACGTATACAAGACCATAGGATGATGAAAATGAACTTGATACATAATAAGCCAAGCTTTCTTTTTCACGAACATTCATAAACAGTTTTGCATGCGGGTAGCCACCAAATATGCCATTCGTGATTTGCATAATAGGGAATTTTGGGTGTGTAAACGTAATTGGAGTTTCAAATCCAATATGGAGTTTGCCTTGTTTCATATTTTGTACTTCTTTTACATGTGAATTTTTTGGAGTCTCTCCTGTAAATTCAATTTCTTGTTTATTTTGCAGTACACGACCTTCAAAGGGAAATGATGCCTTCATTTTCTCGGTCATTTCATCCAAATTAATATCTCCCAGGATATAGATGTCTATTTCATCTTCATGAAGCATTTTCTGATAAGCATCCCAAAGAGATTTTGCAGTAACGGACTCCACTTGTTCAATGGTCCCATTTGCACCGATGGATGCCGGATGATTAGGGCGTAGCAATTCAACTAAACGCTGCTGTGCGTATCTCGTTTTATCATCATATAAAGATTCAATTCGTTGAATAACAGAATCTTTTTCTCGTTTAACGATGTTCTCTTTAAAAACATGATTATCTGCATTTGGGTCAAATAAGACAATTTGAAGTAATTCAATGACTTTATTTAAAACGCCATCAGAAGACAAATACTGATCATTTACCGATTCAGCCATAAATGTAATGATGTGTTCGTTTCCTTTTTTAGCTGAATCCATATACATAGATGTACCGTATAATTCATCAAGTGTGCTACGAAATGCAGGATTAGATGGATACTTTTTATTGCTATGAAGTAATACATTCGCCAGAACGGAACGTTCAGCAGCAGACTTTTCACTTAATTTTTGTTTGAATTTCAATGAAAAATTGACCGTTTTGAATTGATCCGTTTTTCTCATATGTAAATGTATACCTTGTGTTAACTCGATGGATTGAAACATCGAAATCCCCCCTATCTACTTAATATGCCAAACCAATACATTCACTATACATGT
>JBEVEQ010000055.1:0-2506 GCA_040512715.1 Paenisporosarcina sp.
CATATTGACATCGAGATATTAAAGGGATATAGTTAGCCTTAGAAATGAAAAAACACTTGGAGGATGATTATTATGAAAAAATGGAACGTTGATGCAAACCACTCAAGAATAGGCTTTTCTTTAAAACATATGATGGTTTCAAAAGTACGCGGGCATTTCAGTGAGTTTGATGCTCATATCGAAGCTAACGAAACAGACCTAACTGGTGCGAATATTCAATTCAACATTAAAGTGCCTACCATTAACACAAATAGTGTTGATCGCGATAACCACCTTCGATCAGCTGATTTCTTTGATACTGAAACATACCCAGAAATTAAATTCGTTGCAAACAACATCACGAAAAAAGGTAATGACAAATACGATATCGCTGGTGATATCACGATTAAAGATGTAACAAAACCAATCGTTTTCGAAGCAGAATACGAAGGAAAAGGTACGAACCCTTGGGGACAAGAAGTTGTTGCCTTTACAGCCGAAACAAAAATTAACCGTAAAGATTTTGGTTTAACATGGAACCAAGCACTTGAAACTGGTGGCGTATTAGTCGGAGAAGACGTGAAACTTTCTCTAGAAATTGAAGCAAACCCTGCTCAGTAATTTATCGAAGAGACATTATCTAATCCCTTGGGAAATTGGATGATGTCTTTTTCTTTATATAATGCTCGGTTAAACTATACTGTTGATTTTCGTTACAACGTTCTTTCATGTTTTGAAGCTAGCAAAGCGATGCAACGTTCTTTCATGTTTCGAAGCTAGCAAAGCGATGCAGAAACAGAAACAGAAACAGACGGACGCTTTCCGCAGGCGGTCCGTTAGCCTCCTCAGGCCAACAGGATGTTTGTCACGAAAGCGCAGCTGTTTTGCGGAATATCAACAGCAACATTTAACTTAGTCTTATATAAGAAAAGCAATTCCCTCAAAAAAGAAGGAATTGCTTTTTTAATGAGTCCATTTTTGGTCGAGTAACTTGATTGCAAGCTCAGCTACTACTGGACGGCTAATAAGGAAACCTTGTATTTTCTGAGCACCCATTTCTTTTAATAAGTTTAACTGCTCATCAGTTTCTACACCTTCCATTACAGTAGTCATACCCAGGTTTTTAGCAATATCTAATATTCCTTGTAAAATAATTTGCGATTTTTCGCCTTCATTTTCCATTATGATTAGGAATGAACGATCCACTTTAACATGTTGAATTGGTAAAAGTTTTAAAATCGATAAAGAGGAGTAGCCAGTTCCAAAATCATCAAGTGCGGTTTGAACACCGTATTCATAAAGCTCGGTTAGTAACACAGTTGCTAACTCACTGTTTTGAACAGCAACCGTCTCTGTAATTTCGAACATTAAACTACTAGGTGAAATATTAGTTTCTTCTATAATCGATTTTATGTCGTTCATAAAGTCTGGATGCATCATTTGTTTAACGGATATGTTGATTGCCACGTGGAAACCACTATGTCCTTCTTTTTCCCACTGCTTTACTTGCATTGCCACTTGTCTTAAAATCCAACGTCCTACTGGGACAATTAAATCATTATCTTCGAGTAATGGGATAAATTCAATAGGTGTAACTGCTCCAATCAATGGAGATTCCCATCTTAACAAGGCTTCAAAGCTCTTTATTTTTCGAGTTGATAATTCATATACCGGCTGATAAACCATGTAATATTCATTATTATTTAGTGCATGGACAACATTATTTGCTATTAATCTTGCACGTTCATTTTGATTTGCTAATTCCTGAGAGAAAAAGACGGCACGATTTCCTCCATGTTTCTTGGCTTCTTGAACAGCAAATGTAGCATCCTGCATCATTAGATCCGGCCAATCACCTAACTCAGATTTTCGTATTCCTAGGCTTAGTGTCATCCAAACACTTTCATAAGCAGAAAGCTCAAGTGGCTCTTCCATCAACTTTACTAATTTAGACGTCATCGTTTTTATTTCTTCATCTTCTTGTGTGGGTACCAGAATAACGAACTCATCCCCACCCACACGATACAACTCATTTCTATTTGCAAAAACTTGAATTTTTTTACTTACTTCAAAGAGCACACGGTCTCCAATTTGGTAGCCATTTCGCTCATTTACTTCTTTAAATCGGTCAAGGTTCACAAAAAATAGGGTGAATTTCTTAAAATGCGCAGGTTCCAAGTCTTTTTTTAACTTCTCCTCAAGGACGACCCTGTTCGGTAGGTTTGTTAATAAATCTCTTTTGAGCAACTTGTCTTCACGTAATTCATTTCTTCGTATGTAAAATAAAATTCCACATAAAATCAAAAATGTCACACCAACTACCAATGTATTGCGCCAAAAAATTGATGAAATTCGATTGTCCATTCTATCTGTATATGAATCGACAAGAACTGTCCAGTCCACACCGGCTCGTTGAAACATCACAAAGTGAGCGGAATCCTCATCAACTAAAATGGAACCATTTTCATTCACTTTCATTTGTTCCATCACATCTGCTGAATAATCAAAACTTTTTTCAAACGGCTCA
>JBEVEQ010000129.1:0-3657 GCA_040512715.1 Paenisporosarcina sp.
ACCTCGAGTTCGGGATGAGGTTTCTAAGTGGGAAGCTTCTCAGTAAACCTTTTCACAGAATTAGATGATAAAGTGCCAAGCCACGCTGACAACTTTGTTAGAAAAAAGATGTAAATTGTTTAATGAATGAAGACAATCATTAACACCGTAATAAAAAGGACATTCCTATAAGTCGATTAACTCTGACTTATAAGATCGTCCTTTTTTATTTTAAATTCACAATTTCTAAATCTTCCTGATTTAAAAATTCGATGATTTTTGGCAATGCTTCAATAACTGGTGAAGACTCATGGAGAAGGATAATCGATCCAGATACTTTAGAATTTTTCACATACTCAACAATTTCATTAGCATTTTCGCTTTTCCAATCTTCTGTATCTGCATTCCAAAGGACCATTTTGGTGTTGGTTTTATTTGTTACTTCAATGGTTGCCTCGTTATTCGAACCAAAGGGCGGTCTAAAGAGAACCACTTTTTCCTGGATAAGGTCTTCAATCAGCTGATTTGTTTGCAAGATTTCATATTCTTTTTTCTCATTTGATAATTTCGTAATATTTAAATGGTTCATTGAGTGACTACCAATTGAGTACCCGTTTGAGTTAACATACTGAACTAAGTCTGGATATTTTTTTACATTATTTCCAATAAAGAAGAATGTACCACCCACCTCGTACCTTTTCAATATATCCGTAATTTCTTTTGTATATTGGGAAGGTCCGTCATCGAAAGTGAGAGCTACTTTGCCTTTAGGAATATTATAGGTAACAGTATCCCTTATTTCTACTATAGGTAAAGAATCGATACCTTCATCGGGAGAATTAATTTTGACCTTATCACTATGTTTCACTTCAGGGACAACTTTACGAATGTTTTCAACTTTTACTTTAGTATGATTAGTAGTTTCTGGATTAAATATGTATGAATAGACAAACAGACCAATAAATATGAAACTCATCACAGCAGCAACTAGCCATCCAAATGTAGTGGATAGTTTAAAAGGTTTAACTTTTTCTGTTTGTGAAGGAAGTTGTTTTAAGTTAGTAGGTAAGTGAGTTAGATTCGTAATCTGTTTAATTTTTTCGTCTGATTTAATCGAATGTAAACCACTTACATAGGCTTCAGAACATAAAAATTGTATTTTTTCGCTATGATCTCGATACGTTTTTGTTAAATAGCTTTTGTACTGTTTTTTTATGGGGTCCCATGAACTGTGAAAAGATAATCTATACTTGTAGGATTCATCAAGAATAGTTACTGCCTTTATATTTTCAGCTGTCTCATGGTCAATTTCCCAAAGTAGTTCAACCTCTTTTTCAGCTATAAGTCTAATTTTTAAAAAAGACTGATTAGATTCTCTTACAACTGTTAAAAGTTCAAGTAGTTTACTCCGATAGTCTGACATAGTTGTCCCCTTTCTCTAAAGTAAATAGAGAACCAGTTCTAGTAAATTAAGAGTTATTCGCTTTTGATGAGAATGAGAAAGACATCCGCTCAGTGAAATCATTAATTGTTTGCATTAATTCATTTTTTTCATCAACGATTTTTGCATATTGAACCGAATAGTTTTGATTATCAATTTCTAAGTTTCTAATTTTTTCTTCAAGTTCTCTATTCGTTAACATATTTTGGTGCTGAATAGTTGTTGACTCTTCTTTAAGCTTATTATATTTATTAATCTCTTTTTCAAGCTGATTTGAAATTTTTTCAAAATCATTGCTTGAACTGCTTTGATATTCTTTATAATCTTCAAGAAGTTGATCGTAGCTCATTTGTTTGTTTGTAAGGTTACTTTCTAGCACCCGAATTTCTTTATTCTTGTCTTGAACGAGTTGTTCTTTCTTCACTAAGTCATGCTTCAAACGACTAATCGTATCATTTCCTATTTGCAACTGGTTTTCAAGACCTTCATTTTTATAAAGGATTAATTGTCTGTCTTGGAGCATATTCTCCAAAGAAACGATTAAATCCAGGGAAATTTTGTCCTGGTTGTCTTTTGAAAATGGATCCTTTTTGCTAGTGTTCTCTAGTGAAACGGAGCTGTTAGTAAGATTAAAATCATTTTCATTCTGGAGAAGCAGATCATTGTCTTCTTCTTCGAGTACTGTATGGGTATTTTCGTTCTGACTTGATAGACCTTTAAACCAACCAATCGATTTAGTTTTTGACTCTTTCGACATTGTTTCATCTCCTAAAATTATTTATGTAATTAAATTTAATATACCTGGAATAAAGATTGATACTATAGTAATAATGTCAAATAATCATATGTATCCAAAATATTTTATCATCTTATTTCTATTGTATTATTACATAGGGTAATGTCAACCTTACGAGGAAATTAATGGGTAAGTTTTGGCTTGCCTAACTCATATAAAGATGAAAGCAAGAGACGTCATAGTATCTCTTGCTTTATTTTTTATAAGTGAGAAATAAAAATGCGGTGAAGAGCACGAAGCTTCGTGATGAATTGTAACCAATTAATACTAATTTCCGTCAAATAAATTAAACATGAAGAGTGGAGAGAATGTATGTTAAGTTTAAGAAATACCGGGGGTATCGTCATGGCGATTTTAGTTTTACTGTTATCCGCTTGCAATGAAACAAATGAATCGCTCGAACCAACACAAACGCCACCAGAAGAACAACCGCAAGAAGAACAGCCGATAATTGAACAAGAGGAGTCCACTGAAGGAACGCCACCGACGTCAATCGAAGTTGCTGAGACTGTTATGGAGTTGCTGAAGGATGGAGATATGGGCAATCTTGCAGCATGGGCTCATCCAGAAAAGGGAATCCGATTTTCGCCTTACGCCTATGTCGACAAAGAAACAGACCTGGTATTTTCAAAGGATGAGTTGAAGAATTTAATGGAGGATTCTAAACTTTATGTATGGCGGACATTTGCGGGTTCGGGGGATCTTATCGAAATGAAGTACACGGATTACCATAAGCAATTCGTCTACGATGCAGACTTTGTTAGCGATGCCAAAATTGCACTGAATGAGGTTATTGGGGAAGGTACAACCATCAATAATTTAAACGAAGTGTATCCAATGGAAAACCACGATTTTGTTGAATATCATATTGATGGCATAGACCCCTCTTACGACGGAATGGACTGGCGGAGTGTTCGTCTAGTTTTTGAAAAGATAGGCGATGACCATGCACTAGTGGGAATTATTCATGATCAATGGACACCATAAAAAAGCAGTGAGGATAACTGGATATCCTCGCTGCTTTTTTAGCAAGATTCGTCAAGAATAAAGTGAATACACGTGATATCTTGAATCATAGGGTAGGAGTTGAAGAGGTGACAGTAAAAACTCAAAAGTACAATGAAATCGTTTTACCAATTCTAACGTATATACAATCCCATTTAGAAGAGTCTTTGTCACTTGAGCAATTATCACAAAAAGCTGGATTGTCACCGCATGTTTTTGGCTACAGTTGGTGAAACACTAAAAAGTTATACATCTCGTTTAAAAAAACTCTAAGTTTTAATAAATGAAAGGGGCTGTTCAGAAAGTCAGTAAATACTGATTGACTGGCACCCTTTTTCTTTTGCTCATTTTACGCCCTTTCCCCGGGTCAGCCAACGCTGCGTATGGGTCTCGTCTGTCTAGCTTTCCCGCAGGAGTGGCGAAAATGAACATGGAT
>JBEVEQ010000136.1:0-4388 GCA_040512715.1 Paenisporosarcina sp.
CGAACAAATCCACTTGTCTCATAACGGCTTTTCAACCGGCTGCAACTTACTACTTGTTCAGTCGCGCAACTCCAGGACGGATTCACAAGTGTTTTTACCAGCTTGCACCACCCGCCGGCTCTCTTGAAAAAACATAGCTTGTTACTACTTCCCATCATCGTTTCATATGTGAAATTAAACATACTTTACTACATGATGTGACATTTGGCAAGCACCTATTCACAGAATAGCGTAAGCGCCAGCTAGCTCAACAACGACGTAGGAAGAACCGATGCGAGCCTGAGTATTAGAAAACCTACTAATTGGCAGATTTTCGATGTTGTGCAGTTTGTTCCATATAATTTTCTACTATTTTAACAAAATAGACTGTTACGCGATGATCGTCTGTCAGTTCAGGATGGAATAAACTGCCGAGAAATTGTCCTTGCTGTGCCATCACAATGCGTCCATTATGTTCGCATAATACTTCCGTCGATGATCCAACCTCTATTATATGAGGTGCTCGGATAAATACTGCTGGGAAATCTTCTGCTACTCCATTAATAGATAAGGTCGCTTCAAAGCTATCTACTTGGCGTCCAAATGAATTTCGCTCAACCGTTACGTCCATTACTCCTAAATGAGGTTGATCATAGCCGACGAGGGAATTAGCTAAAAGGATAAGACCTGCACAAGTTCCAAACATCGGATGTCCTTCATTCGCAAATGAACGAAGAGGTTCCATCATTCCGTATAAATCGATTAAACGTCTCATCGTCGTACTTTCACCACCAGGTAAAATAAGACCGTCAATACCAGCAAGATCTTCTGCACGTTTGACTAGAACCGCTTTGGCACCACAAGCTTCTATAGAAATGACATGTTCCCTCACTGCACCTTGCAGAGTTAATACGCCAATTTTCACCATCTTATAGTACTCGATCCTGCATACGATCCTTAGCTTCCAAACGAGAAATTTCTATTCCCTTCATTGGAATTCCAAGGTCCTTTGAAATTTCAACAAGTAATTTATAGTCTTGGTAGTGAGTTGTTGCTTCAACAATGGCACGTGCAAATTTAGCTGGGTTATTTGATTTAAAGATACCTGAACCGACAAAGACACCATCTGCTCCAAGCTCCGTCATTAACTAAACGCTTAATTTCAAGTAATACATGGTATGGCGCACCTAGAATTTTTGCTTCAGTCATTAACTCATCATCATTCATATGAATCACTTTGCGTACTTGGGCATTTAATTTACGTAAATGACGAACTGCTTCAACGATATTTCCTGTTCCTGGTTCACCTTTTGTACGAAGCATTCCATGATGACGCCACCCTTTTGCATTTCTGCCATAACTCGTTTTACGGATTCGTACCAGTTTGATGTTGATTCATATTGATCAACCCTCCATTTCCTTAATATCTTTAGTATAATCAAAGATGACCATATAAAAAGTGTCAGTTTCCTCTTTATTAACATGGTCAGATGGAGCGTGTGCGAATGGATATGTGGTTAATCCAATTAAATAAAACTTCTCAGACCCCTCTTTATGCACAACTTTACGAAGAGATGAAGGCTGCTATTATTAGAGGCGACTTAATCGTGGGAACCAAATTACCTTCTAAACGAAAACTCGCAGATTTTTTATCAATCAGCCAGACAACTATTGAACTTGCCTATGCACAGCTTGTATCGGAAGGATTTATTTCTTCTTTCGCTAGACAAGGCTATTATGTAGAAGAAGTCGCCGAACTAGCATATGTAGAACAACAACGCGAGATTGAAGATGAGCTTGAGTCAGTGAAAACAAGTTATTTAATCGACTTTCATTCAGGAAAAATAGATACTACGGCTTTTCCATTCAATCAGTGGCGGAAATATTCAAAGGATGTACTAGATGATTCCTCCCGTGACTTATTGTTACTTGGACATCCCCAAGGCGATTTAGAACTCAGACAAGAGATCGCAAGCTACTTATATTCATCCAGAGGGGTAAGATGTGCTCCTCAACAAATTATTCTAGGATCTGGAACTGAACAATTAATGCCTTTGCTTATTCGATTGCTAGGAAACCAATCCGTCTATGCTATTGAGAATCCAGGCTACCCTCTAACTCATCACATTTTCGTTAATCATGATCGCTCGGTCATTCCAATACCCGTAGATGGTGATGGCATGAATGTGAGCGCACTAGAGAAAACTGATGCATCGGTTGCATACGTAACTCCATCACATCAATTCCCGACGGGTGCCATTCTGTCAGCATCTCGTAGAGTTCAACTACTGAACTGGGCATCAGCTAAGGAAGGACGCTACATTATTGAGGATGATTATGATAGCGAATTTCGTTATACAGGAAAACCGATTCCTTCACTGCAGGGGATAGATCAAAGTGAAAGAGTAATTTATATCAGTACATTTTCCAAATCTTTAATGCCTTCTTTAAGAATGGCCTATTTAGTCTTACCAATGCATATTTTACAAGCATATCGAAAAATATTTCCTTATTATTCATCAACGGTCCCTAGACTAGATCAACATGTTTTGGCTCAATTTATGAATGCGGGTCATTTCTCTAAACATTTAAATCGAATGAGAAAGATATACCGTAAAAAACTGGAGAAACTCACCTCTTGCCTGGCTTTATATGCGCCCCTCGTAAAAATATCCGGTGAGCAGGCTGGCATGCATATCGTTTTGACGGTTGATTTGAATAAAACAGACAAAGAATTAGTCAATCTTGCAATGAAAAAAGGTATCCGTGTTTATGCACGTTCTGAATATATGATGACTCCTAATATCGAATCTACCAAACCACAAATTTTACTTGGTTTCGGTGGATTTTCCGAACCGGAAATTGAAGAGGCTATTCAGTCATTAATGCATGCATGGAATATAACCTCAAAGTAATATGTGAAAAACACACCTTGTCCTATAATGAGACAAATAATTTTACTTATTCTTAATTTCATAAATAGCAAAAAAAACGTGAACTCCCTATTATAGAGAGTTCACGTTTTTGTTTTTTTAATATAAAAGAGGAAAATCTGCTCCCTTTTTGCGGACGAACTGGCAAGCCTCCTCGCTCGTGTTGAGCTGTAGGGTCTTGCCAACCCGTTATTCCGCAGGAGTGTCGCAAATCAACAGGTTAACAAAGTCATTTAATTAAAATAAACCAGTTACGAAGCCTTTCGCTCCATCCCATAGGTTACCGAAGAAATGGCCAACAGCTTGAAGGGCTAATGAGAACCAGCTTGCACGTTCGACAGCTTCCTTCGTTACTACTTTAGAAGTTGCTGATTTACCAGTAATATACCCATAATCAGTACCTTCAGATCTAACCACTTCTACTTGTCCAACAACTTCATCTGACTTAATCGCGGCTTCTAAAGATCCGTCCGTTAGTTTCTCTTTATCGATAACTAATCTTGGTGAATACAAATCTTTTTCACTAGTTTTAACAACCATTTCAATTGGATCTTTAACTGTTATGCTAACGAAATCTTCTTTCCCTTTATGTACTGGAAGTTGTTTTTGTTTTTTAAACTCATAGCCAGCAGGAACGATTTCTTCTTTTGAAAATTGAGAGAATCCATAATTGAATAAAGCAGCCGTTGCATCAAAACGAGCTTTGTATGAACCTTTACCCTTAGAATCTACTGCTTTCGTAACGACCGCGATTATTCGCATGCCATCTTTTTCAGCCGTACCAGTAAAGCAATGTCCTGCAAAATCAGTCGTACCCGTTTTTAAACCATCTACTGTTGCATTTTTATATTCAAAAACTTGTCCCGGAAGCATAAAGTTCCAGTTATCCATTTTAATTTGATCAGATGTACCCTCACGGAAATTCATCGTTGGAATACTAGTTGTTTCTAAAACTTGAGGGTAATCTTTCATTAAATGATAAGCAAGTTTAGCTACAGATTTTGCAGGCATCACGTTTTCATCCGTTTCGCCCGTTCCTTTTGGATGCATTCCTTGTAAATCTGCATTATTAAGTCCAGTCGAATTGACAAATTTATAGCCTTCTAATCCTAATTCGTCAGCTTTTTTATTCATCATCGCAATAAATTCTGTTTCAGTTCCAGCAATGGTTTCAGCTATTGCAATAGTCGCAGCATTTGCCGAATAAATCGCCATCGCTTCATACAATTCTTTTATCGTATACGAATCATCTTCACGTAACGGAACATTACTTAAACGTCGATCTTGTGAAATTCGGTACGTATAATCAGTTACTGAGTAACGTTGGTCCCACTTAATTTGACCCTTTTCAATCGCTTCAAACATTAAGTACTCAGTCATCATTTTCGTCATACTAGCAATTCCTAAAGCTGTATCTGCATTTTGTTCATATAAAATTTTTCCTGAATCCGCGTCAATTAAAATCGCACTATCTAC
>JBEVEQ010000166.1:0-10424 GCA_040512715.1 Paenisporosarcina sp.
ATGCCTAATAATATGGCAATGAGACATATTATTTTACCTCAAGCATTGCGACGTATGATTCCGCCGCTTGGTAATGAATTAATTGCCTTGCTAAAAGATTCATCCCTTGTAACAGTAATCGCAGCAAGTGATATCCTATATGCTGGAAAAGTAGTAGCTGGGGCTTATAATCGCTTCTGGGAACCTTATATCACGGTGGCCATTCTTTACTTATTCCTTACGTACATCTTCGGTAAATTAATTAATTATGTAGAAAACCGCTTTAGCAATAGTTTTGTTCCTAAACAGAAAAAAGGAATATTTTCAATACGGCGGTAAGGTGAGGTAGGTGAACGTATGATTAAAATTCAAGGACTTCATAAATCATTTGGTGAATTAGAGGTACTAAAAGGAATCGATTACGAAGTGAAAGAAAAAGAAATTATTTGTGTAATCGGCCCTAGTGGATCTGGTAAAAGCACTTTTTTACGATGTATTAATTTGTTAGAAGATGTCACTGCCGGTGATGTATTTATTGATAATGTCAGAGTAAACGATTCAGCTACCGATATTAATTCCATTCGAAAAAACGTCGGCATGGTTTTCCAACAATTTAATCTTTTTCCACATATGCGTGTATTGGATAACATCACAATTGCGCCTATAAAAATTAAGAAAATGCCGCCAAAAGAGGCTGAAGCACTTGCTCATCAACTGCTTAAAAAGGTAGGGCTAGGTGATAAAGCAAATGTCTATCCTGAACAACTTTCAGGTGGGCAAATGCAACGTGTCGCGATTGCAAGAGCACTAGCGATGCAACCTAAAATCATGCTGTTTGACGAGCCAACCTCCGCACTTGACCCTGAAATGGTCAATGAGGTTTTAGACGTGATGAAGCAACTAGCTTATGATGGAATGACCATGGTGGTGGTGACACATGAAATGGGGTTTGCAAAGGAAATGGGTGATCGGGTTTTATTTATGGACAAAGGTCTACTCGTAGAAGAAGGAACTCCAGAGCAAATCTTTAATAATCCCCAACATGAACGAACGAAAGCATTTTTGAGTAAGGTTCTCTAATTTCATCATTTATATCTGAGAATAAGCGACCATATTTGTTTTAAATAGTACAGATAACAGGGAGAAACATTAAAATTGAATGCCAAATTTAAAGACCAAATCACTCTTAGATTTGGTCTTTAAATTAGCGCTAAAAATAGCTTAGTGATACTTCAAATCAATAAGTGGGTTGGTTAAATGACCTTTGAGTTACTTAGTAGTGAGTTAAAGAAAGAGAAGATAAACTCCGTATTAATTAATAAAGATTCTGAAAGAGTGTTTGAATACTACAAAAATAAAAAGCAAAAAAGTAAATTACATAAAATAAACTCTTGTACCAAAAGCATTATGTCTATTTTAATTGGTGTAGCATTGGATAAACAATTCATTAAAAGTATTGAGACACCCATACATGAATTCTTTCCGAAAATTTTTAAAGAGCAGTCAGATAACAGAAAAATGGGTATTACCATTAGACATTTGTTAACAATGACTGAAGGACTTGATTTTCCTGAGTTTGGTGAATGGAAAGGTTTTGCTCCAATGGTTTATTATAATGACATTGTAAGTAGGAAGAAAGTGAAAGGCCACTGAATCAAAATTCAGTGGCCTTTTCAATATAAATTGGAATAGCGTTATGTATCAGTTTGAGAATGTATATAGGACTTACTAATTACGCATACTTTGAAGCGTAAGGAGTGAGAATTATAAAGAATCATCATGAAAAAAAATTTCATTTTACATTATTGCTAATAGTAATTTCTGTTTTAATCTGGTCATTAATTAAGCCAAAAGAATTGTTAACTTGGTTCGCTGAGGCTAGCCCTGCGATCGTTATATTAATTATTGTAATAAGTACTTATCATAAGTTTCGTTTTACGACACTGTCATATACGATTATTGCAATCTTATCCATTTTGACGTTTATAGGTGGTCATTATACGTTTTCGGAGGTTCCACTATTTAATTGGCTACAAGATATATACGATTTACAACGGAATCATTATGATCGATTCGGACATTTTCTCAAAGGTTTGTCAGCCATTGTAGTGATGGAGATTTTGATAAGAAAAATGCAGTTAAAAAGAGGTCCATGGTTAAGTGGAATCACCATTAGTATCGTCCTCTCGATGGCAGCGCTTTATGAAATTATTGAATGGTTGAGTACCAAGTTACCATTTGGCCAAAAAGAGAAGGAAGATTTTTTAGGTATGCAAGGTGATAAATGGGATGCACAGTGGGATATGTCATTAGCCTTAATTGGAGCGATAATAGCTTTACTTATTTTTTCTAGTTTACACAAAAAGCAACTGGAAAAACTAAGACACCCCAACTAACCGTATCAGATAGTTGGGGTGTTTTTGATTATTTTTGTTTTTGAAGAATCGGTTTTAAGCGGTATCCAAAAAGGCCAGCTAAAACTGCAAGAAGCAAATCTTTTGGCAAGGGAACAACCATCCATGCCCATGCCATTTTGTATGAAAAACCTTCTGGAGCTGAAAACCAAAATTTATAAGCTGCATACATCCAGTTTGTACCGAATACATAGTTGAAAGCAAGACCAGCTAATCCAGCGATTACAAAACCTACTTTTGTTGGATGCTTTTCTAAAATGAAACCTGCAATATAAGCCACGAAAATAAACGAGAGAATAAATCCAAAAGTTGGGCTTAGAATTGTATCTAATCCACCAGAGAAATTAGCAAAGACAGGTAAACCAGCTAAACCAATAATTGCATATACCAACATAGCAATAGCGCCTTGACGTTTGCCTAGTAGCATACCGGCTAAAATTGCGAAAAACGTTTGAAGAGTAATTGGAACTCCTCCGATTATCAAAAAGGAAGAAATATTAGCGCCCACCATCATTAAAGCTGAGAACATCGCCGTTTGGACCAATTGTAATGTGCGTGAATGATTGGTTGGTCTTGTTGCAGTAGAACTAGTCATGTGGAACCTCCATTAACTCAATTTATCATCAGTATATAAGAAGAATATTTTATAAGTCAACTTAATTTTGATTTCAGTTAACACAAAAATAAATGATTATATAAGCTAGATATAACACAAAGAATGAATTTCTTAGCACTTTTTCTGATGGTGGCCGCCTACTCTCCTATTCGCATTTGCACATTGTCATACTTCGTACACATTACTTCTGAAAAGCTTTTTACCTCAGAAAGAAAGGGTTAATGAGGAATGGGGCTTTATATTTTAGTGTCTATTACACTAGAGTCATATGGTGCGAATGGGTTCAATGAATGAATATGTGCTATATTTATCATAGATTAGAATAGGGAGGCGATTTAATTGGGAAGGCTTTAGCATGTAAAAATGAAGTAGAAAAGTTGAGTAATTATTGTTTACAACCTGCTAAAATTTTCACTTTAGAATTTTTACGTAAACCTCAACAATCATTTCCAGTTAAACCCCATATTTTGTTGAAGAAAAACAATGATTTGAAGTTCATTTAGATGTTATAAAACTACTGTCGGAGGTGACTCCCTCTTCAGAGGGGAATAATTGGACATAATAACACTATTAAATTTACTATTGCTAGTTCTATTGCTAGCTTTAACTGCTTTTTTTGTAGGGTCAGAATTTGCTGTCGTTAAAATCCGAATGTCTCGTTTGGACAATTTAATTGAAGAAGGTAATAAAAAGGCGATTATTGCAAAAAAAGTGGCAAGTGATCTTGATTACTACTTATCTGCATGTCAATTAGGTATAACCATTACTGCATTAGGGTTGGGAGCTTTGGGTAAGCCAACAGTAGAGAGACTTATGTATCCAGTATTTGATTACTTCGATGTTTCAGCTGCAATTGCATCAGCCTCATCGTATGCCATTGCCTTTGGTCTGGTAACTTTTCTACATGTAGTGGTGGGAGAGATGGCGCCTAAAACATTAGCAATTCAATTTTCGGAAAAAATGACTTTATTATTAGCTCCATCTCTTTATTGGTTTGGAAAAATTATGTATCCATTTATTTGGACTTTGAATGGTTCAGCCCGCATCTTACTCCGAACTTTTGGCGTCCAACCAGCTGGCCATGAACAAGCTTACTCTGAGGATGAGCTGAAGATCATCATGGCTCAGAGTTTTAAAGGTGGAGAAATAAATGAAACTGAACTATCTTATATGGAAAATGTATTCTCCTTCGATGAACGTATTGCTAGAGATATTATGATTCCTAGAACAGAGTTAGTAACGTTAGATATAGTTATGTCAGGTGAAGAAATAATAAAAACGTTGGACGAGCATAATTATACTCGATATCCTGTTACTGAATATGGAGATCGTGACCGTTTGGTAGGCTTTGTGAACGTTAAAAAGATGCTAACTCATTTTGCTTCTGGAAGAGATGAAAAGTTAGAGAATTTTGTTCGAGAGTTACCTAGAATTGCAGAAGTGACTCGTCTGCAGCCAGCACTTTTGAAAATGCAGCAAGCACGAGTTCATATGGCATTAGTACTTGATGAGTATGGAGGAACTGCTGGAATATTGACTATGGAAGATATTTTAGAAGAGCTTGTTGGTGATATTAGAGACGAGTTTGATGATGATGAAGTGGCTGATATTCGCTCTATTGGGGAAGATCAATATTTAATTACAGGGAGAGTATTACTTCAAGAGATTGAAGAACGTTTTGGAGTAATATTTGAAGATAGTGAAGACATTGATACGATTGCTGGTTGGGTACAGTATCAAAAAACAGATCCAGTTGAAGTTGGCGATGAAGTAATTATGGGAACAACTAGCTGGACTGTCACTGAGATGGAGAATTATCAAATAAAACAAGTTAGGTTTTTGAAAAAGAAGAAAAAATAGTTTTAAAGGGATTCCGTTAAGAAATTAAAGATTCTTTGGAGGTGAATCCCTCAATTGGGGGAAAAAATTGGACGGTATAATCATTAATTTAATCTTAGTCGCTTTCTTTATAGTACTTACAGCTTTCTTTGTAGGTGCCGAATTTTCTATTTTAAAAGTAAGAATGTCTAGAATTGATCAGTTAATCGACGAGGGCAATAAAAAAGCAGTCTTAGCAAAAAAAGTAACTCAGAATTTGGATTATTATTTATCTGCTTGTCAGCTAGGAATAACCATAACTGCACTTGTTTTGGGTGCGCTAGGTGAACCGACTGTAGAAAAAATTCTGCATCCTGTATTTGAACAATTTAATGTGCCAGAAGCAATAACGACAGTACTTTCATACGCCATAGCACTTTCAATCATTACATTTTTGCATGTGGTTATTGGAGAGCTGGCTCCTAAGACACTGGCTATTCAGTATGCTGAGAAAATGACATTAATTCTAGCGCCTTCGTTATACTGGTTCGGGAAAATTATGTATCCATTTATCTGGTTATTAAATGGATCAGCAAATTTACTATTACGTATGTTTGGTGTGAAACCTTCAATGCACGATCAAGCACATTCGTCAGAGGAATTACAAATCATTATGAACCAAAGTTATAAGAGTGGTGAAATCAACAAGACCGAACTCTCGTATCTGGAAAACATTTTTGCCTTTGATGATCGAATGATTAGGGATATCATGGTGCCACGTACCAATATGGTAACGCTTGATAAGGAAATGAAACGTGCAGATATGTTAATGGTTTTGGATGAGAATGATTACACTCGTTATCCTATAACAGAGAATGGACAAAAAGATCATATTGTTGGGTTTATAAATACGAAGGAAATGTTAACGAATATTGCCGCTGGCCGAGATGGGACTATGGCCGATTTTATTCACGACATACCACGTTTTCATGATTCAACTCCAATAAAGGATTTGATGTTAAAGATGCAGCAAAGTCATGTTCATATGGCATTAGTTACGGATGAATATGGTGGCACAGCTGGGGTTGTAACTATGGAGGATATCCTAGAAGAAATCGTTGGAGAAATTCGCGATGAATATGATGAGGATGAAAAGTCCGATATTCAAAAACTTAGTGATACGGAATATATCATTAACGGAAGAGTACTTCTAACTGAAATCGAAGATCGTTTTAACATGACGTTTTCAAACACTGAAGGTAACTATACCGTAGGTGGGTGGATGCAAGTCCAAAGTAAGGAATCATTAAAAAAAGGTACAATCCTTAAACAAGGATTATATCAATGGATGGTCATGGAAATGGAGAATTATCAAGTAAATTGGTTAAAGCTTTCTATTTCAAAGAGTGAAAATAAAAGTTCCACGGACAAGTGATTTTCATACCCCGGACTCAAATAGATTCCGGGGTCTAATAATTATAAATAACTGAAATTTCAATTAAATGATGAAATTTAGTTTCTGAAGAAAGGTCATAGATGAATACAAAATGTTGAATATACCTATGTAAAAGAAAATGCGTTGCGAGAGAGAGATTTGGAGGCAGAAGTATGAAGGGGATTAATAGTTCACTATTAGGATTTAAAGGTTTAGAGGTACCGTACACATTAATCCAGCATGAAAAAACTTCAAATCATTTGGCAATTTTTCTACCTGGAGCGGGGTATACAAATAGTAGACCGTTATTTCATTTTGCCGAAGACGTGTTCGTTAATAAATCAATGGATGTCCTAAAAATAGACTATCAATATAATGAAAAAGAGTACGATGAATTCAGTATGGAAGATATTTATGAGGCTGTTCAGTATGATGTTGCGAAGGTATTGGACCGTGTGTTAGATGAAACTTCCTATAATCAATATTTCATTGTTGCAAAATCAATTGGGACGATAGCATTGAGTAGGGTAATTAATAGACCAGAATTTGAAAATGCCAACATAATTTGGTTAACGCCTTTATTGATAATAGACGATGTCTTAGACGCAATGACTAATAGTCAGCATAGATCTTTAAGTTTCATTGGTACCAACGATAGAAATTATGATGTACCACGCTATGAAAGAATGACACTAAATCCAAATATCGTATCCACGGTAATTCCTAATGTGAATCATGGGTTGCAGTACGAATCCGATACACTTGGATCAATCGATGTTTTAAAGAATGTGATAAGAGATTTAGAGAAGTTTGTGAAAAATACTTTGTAAAATTAGTAATTTTAAGTATTTACTAAACAAGACACTAAAACGAAAATTTTCGGTTTGGTGTTTTTTTGTCTTCAGGCTCATGTACCCATGTATGAAATTTATCTTAGAAAAAGTGTGTTGCAAGTATTGGGGAAAATAGGTAATCTAAAATAGAATATTCAGAAATCAATCAACAGCAAATTATTTAATAGTTTGTATATATTTGATAAAAGGTGCGGTGCCAAAATGGAGCTTATGACTAAGGATTTACTCATTAACTTTTTGTTCATTCTCTTGCCTTTGTTTTTATTGCAACTATTTTATTCACTAAGGTTCGTCTATCAAATAGACAAGTTGAAGAATATTTTATTTACAATCCTCTCTATGCTGTCAATTGGGTTATGCATGATGTTTCCCTTTTCCGTTGGTGAAGGATTATCTTTTGATTTAAGAAGAATTCCTTTTATTCTAGGTATTCTATATGGCGGACCTAAAATTGGCGTCCTGTTATTGGCTTTTGTTATTACCACTCGTGGTTTAATAGGAATAGATATTGGGTTTTATCTTACGATAGTTACGTTCACCACGATGACAATTATTTTGAGTTTTATTTCAAGGTATTATGTCAAATTGTCTTTGTATAAAAAACTAGTCGTAAGTGGACTACTGATTTCTGCATCAATTCAGGGGACTTTTTTTCTAATGGTATTTTCTATGATTGATTTGTCAATTTACATGTGGCTCCAATATTTTACAATTAATTTTATTGCAACGATAATGGGGACGCTATTAATTGAAATCATTCGTATGAATGCTGAATTATTAGAGAAGTTGATGAAAGCAGAAAAACTAAAAGTGGTAAGTCATTTAGCTGCGAGTATTTCGCATGAAGTGAGAAACCCATTAACGAGTTGTAAAGGATTTTTACAGCTTTCACATGAAGAAGAAACTTCTCCTATTGTAAGGGATTATTTGGAAATTTCTATAAAAGAACTGGATCGAGCATCTAATATTATTAATGACTACCTAACGTTTGCTAAACCTGCTCCTGAAACGATGGAGAAAGTTTCAATTTGCAAGGAAATTCAAAAAGTAGTAAATATATTAACTCCTTTAGCGAATATGAGTAATGTTCAACTAAAATGGTCTAAAGGTGATTTATTTGAGTACCATATTTTGGGGAATCGTAAGAGGCTGCAGCAGTCTTTAATTAATATCGTAAAGAATGGTATTGAATCCATGGATGTTGGTGGAGAATTGGAAATTAAGTTATCGTCTGATTACTCGTCAGTGCGCATTGAGATTCGAGATGAGGGCAAAGGAATGAGTCAGCATCAAATTAATCGTTTAGGCGAACCGTATTTCACTACAAAAGAAAATGGTACTGGTCTTGGTATGATGGTGTCTTTTAGTCTTATTAAAGGTATGGGTGGGCAAGTCAATGTAGACAGTGAAGTGGGTAAGTGGACATTATTTTCAATTGAATTCCCAGTGGTTCAGTAAACGGGTCAATTTAGTGCGTAAATTCTTCCTATAATTTAATAAAAACAGCGGCAGAAGTTGCGTCTTCAGCCGCTGTTTTATTGAAAGTCGTTCGTGTAAAGTTAACTCGAGATAGTTTGTGGAAGAACTTATATAGCTATCTTCGATTAACAACATTTCATCGAATAAAGAGGAGAAAGTGCATGACAGGAAAGACACACATCATTGGCGGTATGGCAGCAAGTCTTGCAATTTCACAGATGACCCTTTACGACCCAGCTCTAATGGTTGGAGCGGGTGTAGTCGGGGGATTAATTCCGGATATTTGTCACGGCGGTAGTAAAATAGGTAAAACGTTTCCACTACTATCTAAATTAATCAACACTCTATTTGGTCATCGTTCATTTACTCACAGTTTGTTATTTTTATTTATTGTTGGAGTTCTCTTACGTTCGTTTGTATCAAATGAAGCAGTGATTGTTGGAATAATGGCAGGGATGATTAGTCATATTTTATTAGATATGGCGACAAAAAATGGTGTGAAGCTATTATTTCCATTTACCATTAGGGTTCGATTCCCAGTTACGACGAGAACGGGTGGCAAAGTAGAAGATTTGGTATTGGCTGGATTATCATTAATATGCGTATATTATGGAGCAGAAATCGTTGGTTTCTCCATATAAAAAACAGCTTGCCCCTTCATTGGAGCAAGCTGTTTTTAGGAGTGTTCGTGGAAGTATTAAGCTAATTCCGCATTTTGTATAACTTTTTGACCGTCTATTATGACGTAGAAAACTTTGATTTTCACTTTCGATTCCAAATCATCGAAGAATGGTCTTGCGACTTCAGCTAGCCTCATCGCTTCTACTTCATTTTGTTCATTGACCACTTCAATGGAATTCAGATCTTGTCGTCCATTATAAGTTACGACTTCTTCCTCCACTTTCAACTTTCCATCACTTGAAGTGGTAGTAGTAGTAGCATCCTCCCAAGTTATTTCTTCAGATGCTTTCCAATCTTCAGCTTCATCGGCTGTAGACCAAACTTCTAATGTATACGTCCCTTTTGGTAAGGATGATAAGCCTTCGGTTGCATCGACTTCCATTTCAAGTGTATCACCAGGTTTCAACATGCTTTCCTGAAGCATTTGCGTATACATCTTATTCTCGGAATCTTTGTAAAGTACTTTACCACTTTCGTCCGTTAAGTGATAATCAAAAAATTGAGCACTGTTCATTGTTAGCGTTACATCTTTTTCGGTTTCATTCTTAAGCTGGAATACATAATGATGTTTTCCTTTTGCATCATTCTTTATCAAATTAGGGACAACTGCGCCAGCTAAAACACCTTTGTTTTCATCACCACTTCCCGTGGTCATGTCTTCACTCTCACTGGACGTACCACAAGCGGTTAATAGCAAAATCACACCAGCTACCACCATCATTTTCCACATTTTTTTCATTTGAATAAACCACCCTTCATCTATATCCATTAGACCGTAAGACTAGTGGAAGAGTTACAAAAAATATTCAAAAATAAACGATTGAAATGAACATCAAGGATTCCCTTTATTTGTATGGCATGTGCTACGCGATTATGTTGGTGATTATTATGCCAAGTTGTTGCCAAGTGTTCCTGGCATTCTTTAAGTGTTAGAATGGGTGGTTTCTGCTATCACCGTGGTGGGATTTTCTATGGAGGAAAAGTTATTCAGGACTCGCCAGATTTGATTAAGAAAGTAAAAGCAGACCTATCGGAAACCTAATATTGGGTTTTATTGTAGGGGAATAGGGAACTCTTACTAAAAAGGAGAGATTCTCTATGCCATGGAATAAAAACGATTACCCAAATTCATTTAATAATTTAAATGC
>JBEVEQ010000252.1:0-3140 GCA_040512715.1 Paenisporosarcina sp.
TCATTCGTACGAATCGATTTTTGAGCATTCGTGATGCGTGGATTTTCTGGAATCACACGGCCATCGAAATATTTTTTTAATGTTGCGACACCACTATTAATCCATAGAAGTGAATTATCGTTGATCGGTACGAGCGGCGCACTTGGTTCTATTGCATGCCCTTTTTCAATAAAGAAATCTAAATACATTCGTCGAATTTGTGCTGCTGTTTTCATAAATAATTCCTCCTTAAGTTAGAAAAGCGTAAAGCGCATAGAAAAAGCCCTCAATCCCTAAAAAAGGGACGAAGGCTTTAAATTCGCGGTACCACCCTAGTTACAGCAAAACGTGACTGCTGTCTCTCGATTATGCCTTAACGCGGCTCACGGCAGGAATTAGCTGCACTTAAGAGTAGCTTTCCATTTATATACTTGAAGGTTCTTTCAGCCAAGGAACCTCTTTCTAAGACAAGGACCATAAATGTACTTTCTCTATCAACGTGTTGAATTATCTGTTGGGACTTGAGGATATACGAAAACATCTCCTCAAATAGAGCAACTTTTTTTTAGTATAAAAAACAATTGCCTTTGTGTCAATTCACTTCTTCCAAAAAATCGTAAGGCGTCGTACCATTCATTCCAACTAAAGGATGAATCGATAGATGATTTGAGGCCGTTAAAGCAGAAACTTCCAGTTCAGCAACCTCTTCAACTTGTGGATCCGTGGTGTCTAGCTTCTCTGTTTCAACTGATGATTCCTGATTATTTAATCTCTCTTTTAAAGAAGTTAAACGAGCTAGATCATCATTACGTTCAATACCATACTTAAATACTTCCGCATCTCCACAAAGAATCAAGAAGTTTTTAGCTCTTGTAATCCCTGTGTAAAGTAAATTCCGACGCAGCATTTTCATATAACTCCGGACGACTGGCATAATGACAATCGGAAATTCACTACCTTGCGATTTATGAATGGAGCAACAATAAGCTAGGGTTAACTGACCTAAATCACTTCGTTGATAAGTGACTTCTATTCCTTCAAATGACACAATCATTAAATCTTGTTTTTCTACGTTTTCACTAGCTTTAGAAATACTAATGACTTCGCCCATATCTCCATTGAATACATGGCTCTCTGGTTGGTTAATCAGTTGAAGTACTTTATCGCCGATTCGATATATCGTATCCCCAAACGTCAATTCTTTTCGTTTATTTGTATCATTTGGATTGACCATTTCCTGAATCATTTTATTTAATGCATCTATACCAGCAGGTCCTTTATACATGGGTGCTAACACCTGTAATTCTTTAATTGTATGACCTTTTGCTAGCGCACTTTTAATGACTTGTTCTACTACTTTTGAAATTTGTTCTGGACCCGCTTTAATAAAAGAACGATCTGACGTCTTATCTGTCAAATTAGTTGGCATCTTCCCTTTTTTCATTTGATGTGCAAGTTCAATGATAGAGGAACCAGCAGATTGACGATAAATATCTGTCAACTCAACAGTCGGAATTCGATTAGAACCTAGTAAATCTTTTAATACTTGACCTGGTCCGACTGGTGGTAATTGATCTTGATCGCCAACAAAAATGACTTGGGCACCTTCAGGAATTGCTTTTAACAATTGATGAGCGAGCCATGTGTCCACCATCGACATTTCATCGATAATAATTAGCCTACCTTTTATATCTCGATCCGTTTCTTCTTCTTTATCTTGACCAGTAAAGCCGAGTAATCGGTGTATCGTCATAGCGGGGAGGCCAGTCGACTCATTTAAACGTTTAGCAGCTCTACCCGTTGGTGCCGCTAAAATAATCGGAAATGGTTCTTCCTTTTTCGCGTAGTCTTTTGGGTCAAGCGTTAAGCCATGTAATTCTGCATATACCTCTACAAGACCTCTCACAACCGTAGTTTTACCGGTTCCCGGTCCACCGGTTAACAACATAACCGAGGAATTCATACCAAGTTCAATTGCGGCTATCTGTGTTTCTGCATAGGTAACACCTAAACGTTCTTCGGCATCTCCTAGAGCTTTTCGAATTTCAGACGTAGGGAAACCCGTCCGTTCTTTTTGCTCTTGAATTAATAATTCTAGCTTCGAAGCAATACCAACTTCTGAATAGTAAAGCGATGGCAAATAAAAACGCGACATCTCTCCTGCTAGTTTCCCATCTTCAACTAATTCAATACAAGCATTTGAAATAGCATCAAATGGTACTTCTTCAAATTGGCTTGATTCTAGTAATTGTTTAACATTCGGTAAAATTTGTTCAGCATGAAGGTAGACATGTCCTTCGCTTAATGAAGCAGCATTTAATAAATGAAATACTGCCGCTTTTATGCGATCAGGATGCTTACCTGTCATACCAAGCTTTCCACCTAATTCATCAGCACGATGAAATCCTATTCCATCGACGTCTTCAATTAATCGAAAAGGGTTTTTCATTAATACTTCAATTGTTTCTTCTCTATAAGTCTGATAAATGCGCATAGCCAGTTGGGGTCCAAATCCCCATTCATTTAATTGAATCATGACACGTTCTAGTCCTAAATTTTGCTCCAGTGTAAAGCGAATGGTTTCTTTTTTTTCTTTAGCCAATTTCGGTACGGTATCAAGAGATTCTGGATTATCCAAAATAAGACGGATGGCATCTTTTCCAAGCTTTTTAACAATGGTTTCAGCCGTTTTTCGCCCAATACCAGGAAATAAATCACTCGATAAATAATGGATAATTCCTTGTTCTGTCTCTGGAACATCCTTCGAGAATGTTTCAACTTGAAATTGTGTTCCGTACTTCGGATGTTGTTTTATTTGGCCGGTGAAGCGATACATTTCTTCGTTCATCAAAGGGGGAAAGTATCCTGTAACAATAATTTCTTTATCATCAAAGGTACTGTTTGTCTCATTCACTTTGAGTTTTATTATGGAGAATAAATTGGTGGGGTTATGAAAAATGGTGACAACTGGTTTGCCGACTATAAACAAAGCGTCTTGGTTGAATAATTCGATTTGATTTGGCAAACCAATCATCTCCATTCACATTAATTTCGTAGAGCAATCATGTCATATACATATCGAGCTTGATCAAAATTTGGTTGAAGTGTATATGCTTGTTTTAAATGATAAAGTGCATCTTCTGTTCGGTCAGTGGAGACTG
>JBEVEQ010000286.1:0-17646 GCA_040512715.1 Paenisporosarcina sp.
GGACTACCATTTTCAATCGTTATTCATGGTCAGTTGTGGTGGAAATCACCTACAGCCGATCCAATCGTAACAATGACGTTAGCAGTAATGGTTATGATTTTAACTCATTACTACGGGATTAAGGTAAAAGGACTTTCTGAATATGGAAAAGACTACTTGAAACCACTACCGTTTTTATTTCCGCTTAAGGTTATTGAAGAATTTGCCAATACGGTAACATTAGGTCTTCGACTTTATGGTAACATTTATGCGGGTGAAGTATTGTTAGGGTTACTAGCAGGTTTAAGTAGCTATGGTTTGTTTGGAGTGTTAGGAGCTGTTGTACCAACTTTAGCTTGGCAAGGTTTCTCAATATTCGTTGGGACAATCCAATCATTCATTTTTGTTATTTTAACAATGGTTTATATGTCTCATAAAGTGAGTCATGACCATTAAGTATAACTTGTTCATTTATTGAACAAAGAAAAAGAAAAACAAATTTCAAGGAGGCAACACACATGGAAGGTTCAATCGGAGTTTTAGCAGCAGCAATCGCAATCGGTTTAGGAGCTCTTGGAGCAGGTATTGGTAACGGATTAATCGTTTCAAAAACAATCGAAGGTATGGCTCGCCAACCAGAAGCACGTGGATTATTACAAACAACAATGTATATCGGGGTAGCATTAGTTGAAGCATTACCGATCATCGCTGTAGTTATCGCGTTCATCGTTTTAGGTAGATAATAATTAGTCAAAAATTTTGATGACGAAGGCTATTTCTATAAATCTTCGTCATTCTCTTATGTAATTTAAGCTTTTTATCATTTTAGAAAATCCATCTGTTTAGATTCAGATAAAGACTTGAAGCTCTTGAAGGGAGTGAAACAATCGTGTTTTTGGATTACCTCGTACTAAATGCCACTGAAGGTCATGCAGTCGAAGCATTGAATACTGGTGACATTTTCGTTACTTTATTTGTCTTCATCCTATTAATGTTCCTATTGAAGAAACTTGCATGGGGTCCTTTGATGGGGATTATGAAACAACGTGAAGATTTGATTGCTAGTGAAATCGAAGCGGCAGAAACTACTCGCTTAGAATCACATCAATTATTAGAAGAACAACGTGCGTTATTAAAAGAAGCACGTACAGAAGCACAAGCGATTGTTGAAAACGCGAAGCATCAAGGTGACGCGCAACGTGAAGAAATTATTACGACTGCACGTGCAGAAGCAACTCGTTTGAAAGAATCAGCAGTTCGTGAAATTGAAACAGAAAAAGAAAAAGCGATCGCAGCAGTTCGTGCGGAAGTGGTATCTCTATCTGTACTTGCAGCATCTAAAGTTCTTGGTAAGGAAATTTCTGAAGAAGATAACCGTGCGTTAATCGAAGAAACGATTGCGAAGGCAGGCGATGTAGTGTGAGTCAATCAGCTGCAGCGAAACGTTATGCCCTAGCATTATTTCAACTTGCACAAGAACATAACCAGTTAACTCAGGTAGAAGAAGATTTACGTGAAGTGAAAGTGGTATTTAAAGGAAATAGTGAATTACAAGCAATGCTTGCTTCACCAAAACTCACTTTAGATCGTAAGAAAGAATTAGTTCGTGAGTTATTCGGCAAAGCTAATCCATTAGTAGTGAATACATTACAAGTGCTGATTGACCGAAAACGCATCAACGAAACTGTTGAAGTAGCGAATGAATTTGCGACACTTTCAAATGAAGCACAAGGTATTGCAGATGCAAAAGTATACTCAACTCGTCCATTAACGGATGATGAGCGTGCATCAATTTCATCTGCATTTGCAAAAAAAATCGGGAAACAATCTTTGCGTATTGAAAACGAAATTGATCCATCATTACTTGGTGGAATTCGCGTTCAAATCGGCAATAATATTTTCGATAGTAGCATTAGTGCGAAGTTAGATCGCTTAAAGAAACAACTTATTAGTTAATATTAGAAAATGAAAGAGGTGACATACATGAGCATCAAAGCTGAAGAAATCAGTGTTCTGATTAAGCAGCAGATTGAAAATTATCAATCTGAGATGAAGGTTAGCGATGTGGGTACAGTTATCCAAATTGGTGATGGTATCGCTCGTGCTCATGGTCTCGACAACGTCATGGCTGGAGAATTAATTGAATTCTCAACCGGTGTTATGGGTATGGCACAAAACTTAGAAGCGAATAACGTAGGTATCGTAATTCTAGGACCATATTCAGATATCAAAGAAGGCGATGAAGTACGTCGTACAGGCCGTATTATGGAAGTACCAGTTGGACCAGAAATGATTGGCCGTGTAGTCAATCCACTTGGACAACCAGTTGATGGCTTAGGCCCAATCAACACAACTAGAACTCGTCCGATTGAAAGTCCAGCACAAGGTGTTATGGCTCGTAAATCGGTTCATGAGCCCCTGCAAACAGGTATTAAAGCAATTGATGCATTAGTGCCAATCGGCCGTGGTCAACGTGAGTTAATCATCGGAGACCGTCAAACAGGTAAAACATCTGTTGCGATCGATACAATTCTTAACCAAGCTGACCAAAACATGATTTGTATTTACGTAGCAATCGGTCAAAAAGAATCGACTGTACGTAACGTAGTTGAAACGCTTCGTAAAAACGGCGCATTAGAGTACACAATCGTAGTTACAGCTTCTGCATCACAACCAGCTCCATTGCTTTTCCTAGCTCCTTATACAGGAATCACAATGGCAGAAGAGTTCATGTTCGAAGGCAAGCACGTATTGGTTGTTTATGATGATTTATCTAAACAAGCTGCTGCTTACCGTGAACTTTCTTTATTACTTCGTCGTCCTCCAGGTCGTGAAGCATATCCAGGGGATGTATTCTACTTACACAGCCGTTTATTAGAGCGTGCTGCTAAATTGAATGAAACACTTGGTGCAGGTTCGATTACAGCTCTTCCATTCGTTGAAACTCAAGCTGGAGATATCTCTGCTTATATTCCAACAAACGTAATTTCGATTACTGATGGACAGATCTTCTTACAATCTGACTTATTCTTCTCAGGTGTTCGTCCAGCAATCAACGCGGGTCTTTCTGTATCACGTGTTGGTGGTTCAGCTCAAATTAAAGCAATGAAAAAAGTTGCGGGTACACTACGTCTTGACTTAGCGGCATTCCGTGAACTTGAAGCATTTGCTCAATTCGGTTCTGACCTTGATAAAGCTACACAAGCAAAACTTAACCGTGGTGCACGTACAGTAGAAGTATTGAAACAAGACTTGAACAAACCGATTAAGGTTGAAAAACAAGTTGTTATTCTTTACGCTCTAACACGTGGACATTTAGATGATATTGCAGTGCAAGATATCGTTCGTTTTGAGAACGAATTATATAGCTGGTTAGATTCAAACCACACTAACGTTATTGATCACATCCGTACAACAAAAGATCTTCCTGCTGACGAAGACTTAGTAAACGCGATCTCTGCGTTTAAAAAGACATTTGCTAAATCAGAATAATCTTTTTGGATGAATAAAAAACGATAAGGTGGTGAAATACCAGTGGCATCATTACGCGACATTAAAAGCCGAATAACATCAACAAAGAAAACGAGCCAAATTACAAAAGCGATGCAAATGGTGTCGGCTTCGAAAATGAACCGTGCAGAACTGAATGCGAAATCATTCGTTCCGTATATGGCGAAAATTCAAGAAGTCGTCGGCGCGATTGCTTCAGGAACTAGTGACAGCGGACACCCGATGTTAAAGTCTCGTCCTGTAGCAAAAACAGCTTACCTAGTCATCACATCTGATCGTGGACTTGCGGGTGCATACAACAGTAACGTTTTACGTGCTGTAACAAGTGCAATTCGCGCACGTCACACTTCAAACGATCAATTTGTAATCTTTGCAGTTGGACGTGTTGGGAGTGAATTCTTCACGAAACGCGGTTTTACAGTAATTGAAAGTGTGGTTGCATTACCTGACCAACCTTCATTTGCTGATATTAAAGAAATTGCGCGCAAGGCTGTTGGTATGTTCACAGAGGGTACATATGATGAACTTTATATGTATTACAACCATTTTGTTAGCGCCATTCAACAAGACGTTACAGAGAAAAAGGTGCTACCGTTAACGGACATCGAGATGACAGGCACATCTGCTTCATATGAATTCGAGCCATCAGGCGACGCAATTCTAGAAGTGTTACTTCCGCAATATGCGGAAAGCTTAATCTACGGTGCTTTACTTGACGGTAAAGCAAGTGAACATGCTGCACGTATGACAGCAATGAAGAGTGCAACCGATAACGCAAGTGAATTAATTAGCTCATTAACATTACAATTTAACCGTGCTCGTCAAGCGGCGATTACTCAAGAAATCACTGAAATCGTTGGTGGCGTAGCGGCTCTAGAATAGTAGTAGTAAGTAAGACAGGAGGGAACAAGTATGAACAAAGGACACGTTCTTCAAGTAATGGGTCCCGTTGTTGACGTAAAGTTTAATAACGGCCAATTACCAGCAATCTACAATGCATTGACAGTTGCGATTGAACGTCCAAACCAAGAACCAACAACGTTAACTCTTGAAGTTGCGTTACACCTTGGGGACGATTCTGTCCGCACAGTAGCTATGTCATCTACAGATGGCTTAAAACGTGGTGCGGAAGTTACAGACGCTGGCTCAGCTATTACCGTTCCAGTTGGTGATATCACATTAGGTCGTGTATTCAACGTACTTGGTGAAATAATTGACTTAGGCGAAGAAATCCCGGCTGAAATGCGTCGTGATCCAATTCACCGTCTAGCACCTACGTTTGAACATCTTTCAACAGAGGTTGAAATTCTTGAAACAGGTATCAAAGTAGTAGATTTATTAGCACCTTACATTAAAGGTGGGAAAATTGGTCTCTTCGGTGGTGCCGGTGTAGGTAAAACTGTACTAATTCAAGAATTAATTAACAACATTGCACAAGAACATGGCGGTATTTCGGTATTCGCTGGTGTTGGTGAGCGTACGCGTGAAGGAAATGACTTATTCCATGAGATGAGCGATTCTGGCGTAATCAAGAAAACAGCAATGGTATTTGGTCAAATGAATGAGCCGCCTGGTGCACGTATGCGTGTTGCTTTGACTGGTTTAACAATGGCTGAATATTTCCGTGATGATCAAGGTGCAGACGTACTATTGTTCATTGATAATATTTTCCGTTTCACACAAGCCGGTTCTGAGGTATCTGCCCTATTAGGTCGTATGCCATCAGCCGTTGGTTACCAACCAACACTTGCTACAGAAATGGGTCAATTGCAAGAGCGTATCACGTCAACGAACAAAGGTTCAGTAACATCTATCCAAGCGATTTATGTACCTGCCGATGACTATACGGATCCAGCTCCAGCAACTACATTTGCTCACTTAGATGCAACAACAAACTTAGAGCGTAAATTATCTGAAATGGGTATCTACCCAGCAGTGGATCCTTTGGCTTCAACTTCACGTGCATTGTCACCTGGAATTGTTGGCGAAGAACACTATGAAGTGGCTCGTCAAGTACAATCAACTTTACAACGTTACAAAGAACTTCAAGATATCATTGCGATTCTTGGTATGGATGAGTTATCTGATGATGACAAGCAAACGGTTAACCGTGCACGTCGAATTCAGTTCTACTTATCTCAAAACTTCCACGTAGCAGAGCAATTTACAGGTCAAAAAGGTTCATACGTTCCTGTAAAAGAAACGATTCAAGGATTTAAACAAATTCTTGAAGGTAAATTTGATCACTTGCCTGAAGATGCTTTCCGTTTAGTTGGTCGCATTGAAGAAGTTATTGAAAAAGCGAAAAGCATGGGCGTTGAAGTTTAATTATAGGGACCAGGAGGGGAAAAAATGAAGACCATCAAAGTCAATATTGTCACTCCCGACGGCCCGGTATACGATTCTGAAGTCAACATGATCATTGCCAATACAACATCTGGTGAAATTGGTGTGTTACCTGGACACATTCCTATGGTTGCTCCACTTAAAGTGAGTGCCATTCGTTTGAAAAAAGACAATCACACAGATATCGTCGCAATTAGTGGCGGTTTCTTAGAGGTTCGTCCTGACCAAGTTTCCATCCTTGCTCCATCAGCTGAACTCTCTAGCACGATTGATATTAACCGTGCTAAAGAAGCAATGAAACGTGCAGAAGAACGTCTAAACTTATCAAAACAAGATGACGTCGATTTCAAACGTGCGGAATTATCGTTAAAACGCGCAATGAATCGTATCAACGTTAATGAGGGTAATATCTAATTTTTATCCAAAAAACGGGCTGAGGAATAGTTCCTTTGCCCGTTTTTTATTTAGTAATCGGTTAAATAATACTTTTAACAGTTAGGGAATCTGCGACACTCCTGCGGAATAAAGGGCTGGAAAGACCCCGCAGCAAGGCACGAGCAAGGATGCTTGCCGGTTCGTCCGCGGAAAGGAAGCAGATTCCCTCATTTTTATAAAAAATCTATAATAAAAGTTAAAATTGCCTATTTAATAATGAAAGAAGGGGTATGTATGTTTGAAGCAATGGGTCAACAAGCAGTACTCGGCATTATTTCTCATGTGTTTTTTATAGGTGTATCCTTTTATGCCTTACAAGCTTTAATGATAGAGAAGTTAATTAAAAAGAATCATGTGTTCCAAGCTCAATTATTATATATATTCCTTAGTATTGTCATTGGTACGAGTGTGTCTAATTTCTTTTTAACCATTTCAGGATGGTCTAGACAACTACCCTATCTATTTCAATAAAGTTCTCTTCATGTCCATGCATATGAAGATTAACCGTAAATGTGGACATGTAGAAAACACGTATTACCCGGGAAATAATTTGTCGAAATTGGTTTGTTAGTTATGTAGATGGGTAAAAGAAAATTATAAAACATGCGGATAGATAGATAATTTTATAGAAATGGGAAAGCACCGACACAATCAACATGTGACAAACGTATCATATAAGGCAGGGAAATCGACAAATTAATTTATAAAAATAAGGGCAAGGGTCCTTGTTAAAAATTCAAAATGGTTGTAACATAAGAAATGTTTTAGTTCCTAATTAATGACATCATACAAGTTGAAAATTGAGAGAATAAATAGAAAATTACTAAAAAAGTTGGAGGGTCAAACGGTGGATAAAATTGTTGTAAAAGGTGGACAAAAGTTAAAAGGTAAAGTGCGAGTAGAAGGTGCAAAAAATGCGGTGCTACCGGTTTTAGCTGCAGCATTACTTGCTTCAAAAGGAAAAAATATTATTCGTGATGTACCTAATTTAGCAGATGTCTATACAATTCATGAAGTTTTAAAAAGCTTAAATGCTAATGTTCAATATTTTCCAAAGCAAAATGAGGTAGTTATAGATTCGACTGCTACTTTATCAAGTGAAGCTCAGTTTGAGTATGTTCGAAAAATGCGTGCGTCAATTTTAGTAATGGGACCATTATTAGCACGTAACGGTTTTGCTAGAGTAGCTTTACCAGGTGGTTGTGCAATCGGTTCACGTCCTATTGATCAACATTTAAAAGGTTTCGAAGCCATGGGTGCAGAAATTTCATTTGGACACGGCTACGTGGAAGCTAAAATTGATGGTAGATTAAAAGGTGCTAAAATATATCTTGATTTCCCAAGTGTTGGCGCGACAGAAAATATTTTAACTGCAGCTGCTCTTGCAGAAGGTGTAACCATCCTTGAAAACGCAGCAAAAGAGCCAGAAATTGTCGACTTAGCTAACTTTATTAACGAAATGGGCGGTCGCGTAATTGGTGCAGGGACTGACACGATCCGCATTGAAGGTGTTGAAGCGTTGGAAGGTGCTGTACATCATATCATTCCAGATCGTATTGAAGCTGGTACATTTATGGTAGCAGCAGCAATTACGAATGGTGACGTAATTATTGAAAACGCGGTTCCTGAACATATGGCAGCATTGATTTCTAAAATGGAAGAAATGGGTGTAAAAATCAATGAAGAAAAAGATGGCTTAAGAGTCCGTTCTTCAGGTACATTAACTTCTGTTGATATTAAAACAATGCCTCATCCAGGTTTCCCAACCGACATGCAGTCACAAATGATGTCATTATTGTTAACAGCAACTGGAACGGGTATTGTAACTGAAACAGTGTTTGAAAATCGCTTCATGCATGTTGAAGAATTCCGTCGCATGAATGGTAATGTTAAAATCGAAGGTCGCTCGGTGATTATGCAAGGTCCTTCAGACTTACAAGGTACAGAGGTAGCCGCTACTGACTTACGTGCAGCCGCCGCCCTTATATTAGCTGGATTAGCTGCAGAAGGCGTTACACGCGTTACTGAGCTATATCATTTAGACCGTGGCTATGTAAACTTCCATTTAAAATTGGCAGCCTTAGGAGCAGATATTGAACGTGTTAATACTGAATCGACAGACGAGAAAGTAATGCAAACCGTTTAATTCATTTATATTCATCCTATTCTTTAAACCGTCTTCTTATTCATTAGGGGACGGTTTTTTTGCACGCTTAATTAAGGTGAGTTTGTCATATTTATTCTCTTTGATGAATACAGTTCACATATGAGATATCTAGCCATTATTATAGCCTGCCTCTGTCTCTTTTTACTGCCACTGCAATTAATAAAGAAAAATTCAACTTCACCCGAACACAAACCACATTCAACGACAGCAGCATGCGCCATTTCCATTCAAGTTGAAGGGAGATCTAAGCCTCTTGAGTTGGAGGAATATATTGTTGGCGTAGTAAGTGCTGAAATGCCCTCTTCGTTTCACGTTGAAGCATTAAAGGCACAAGCAATTGCAGCGAGAACTTTTGCTTTAAAAACAACAAATTACGGTGCAACACCAATTAAACCAACAGTGTCTCATCAAGCTTTTATTCCAAAAGAGAAGCAAGTAAATAATGAAATGGTAAAAAAAGCAGTGAAGGAAACCTCTTCGCAAGTATTGACTTATCAAAATCAGTTGATTACAGCTATGTTTTTTTCAACAAGTAATGGAGCTACTGAGAGTGCTGAAAATTACAGTGGGTTTGAAATTCCCTACCTAACATCAACGGACAGCAGTGGAGATTCCATTTCTCCAAAGTTTCAGCAACAACAAACCTTCACTTTAAGTGAATGGAATAAAGCCTTCGGATTTGTTTGGTCTGCTGAACAACTAGAAGCGATTGTTTTACAAGAAAACGAATCGAACCGAATCCAATCAATGACAACCGGTCAACATAAATGGACAGGTCGTGAAGTAAGAGACATTTTAAAGTTACCATCTACAGATTTTGATATTTCAATAGAAGAAGAGGTAATCACCGTTTCTACTAAGGGTTATGGGCATGGAGTAGGGATGAGTCAATACGGTGCAAATGCCATGGCAAATGAAGGGAAGAAGGCAGAAGACATTCTTCGTCACTACTATCAAAAAACGGAAATAAAAAATTTCCAAACTTTACATTCTGCATGTTTAAAAAAAGGTACCTCTGACAACACTAGCAAATAGAGGTGATGAACATGCGAGAGGAAAAATCTAATAATCCTTCTCTACCGAAAAAGAATAAAAAACAAGCTTGGCTTTGGCCGGCAATATACGTAGGGTTCTCATTGTTATTCGTTGGGATGATTTGGGGCTATAATGCGTATGTAAACACAGACGATGAAGTGGCAGATGGGCCAAGAACCGAGGGTGTTGATGGATCAAATGGAGATCTTGCAGTAAATGCGCAAAATGAAACACTTAAGTTTCCATTTGATGAAGATTTATTAGATCAAATGACTGTTTTACAAGATTTCTACGATGTGACTGCGGATGAAGAAACTCGTGAAAACTCTTTACTCGTGTTTAATCAAACGTATGCTACGAATAGTGGGGTATCCATCTCAATGGATGGACAACCTTTTGAAGTTTTAGCAGCGATGACTGGAACGGTGGAAGAAGTCAATATTGATCCGTTCACAGGTGATGAAGTAGTTTTAAAACATGAAAATGGACTTGTAACAAATTATCACTCGTTAACGGGTATTTTAGTGAAAAAAGGCGATGTAGTTAAACAAGGTCAAGTAATGGCAACTTCAACAGAGAACGATTGGAACCCAACTGCAGGCATCCACTTGCAATTTGAAGTGCTTGAAAATGGCGAAGCTGTTAATCCTAGAGACTATTTAGCGTTCTAATCACGAGTAAATAGGCATATGGTGTAGAAATAGTTCGTACAGGAAAGAAAGGATGCGGTCGTGCACGAACAAATTCGAAACCGCTGCCTGCGACTCGGTGAGATGGTGTTAGACACAGGATTAACTGTTCGGGCAGTTGCAAAAAGCACCGGCTATTCCAAAAGTACGGTGCATAAAGATTTAACCGAACGGCTTCGTTTAGTTAATGAGAGTCTGGCAAATGAAGTAAGTGAAATTCTCGCCTATCATAAGTCGATTCGACATATTAGAGGTGGGGAAGCAACAAAACAAATGTGGAAGCAAAAAGAAGAAACTGCTACAGAAATACCATGACGAAGTCCTCGTCATGGTATTTTTTTGAGAAAAATCAGAATATACAAAAAGTAATATTAGGAGTAGAATTGAATTACAAGGACTTATGTGGCGTTTACAGTCCATTTAGGGTGCATGTAATGAATTAATAATGGGAAAAAGGATGTATTTATTTCCCTCTTATGATAAAATTGTCAGTTAGTAGTGTAAAAAAGAGAGAATACATATAAAGGGAATTTGGGAAGGAGAAACATGGTTCATGTTTGCTAAAGATATCGGGATTGACCTTGGAACAGCAAATGTACTTATCTATGTAAAAGGAAAAGGGATTGTTTTAAACGAACCCTCAGTAGTAGCGATTGATAAGAAGACAAAACGTGTATTAGCAGTAGGGAATGAAGCGAAAAAAATGGTCGGTCGAACACCGGGCAATATTGTAGCTATTCGTCCATTAAAGGATGGAGTCATTGCCGATTTCGATATTACCGAAGCAATGCTAAAACATTTTATTAATAAATTAAATGTTAAAGGTTTCCTTTCAAAGCCCCGCATTTTGATTTGCTGTCCAACCAATATTACGAGTGTTGAACAAAAAGCAATTCGTGAAGCCGCTGAAAAATCTGGCGGGAAAAAAGTGTACTTAGAAGAAGAACCAAAAGTAGCTGCGATTGGTGCAGGGATGGATATTTTCCAACCTTCAGGCAATATGGTCGTCGATATAGGTGGTGGAACAACGGATATAGCTGTTCTCTCGATGGGCGACATCGTAACATCAGAATCGATTAAAGTTGCTGGGGATGTTTTTGACAATGATATTTTACAATATATTAAAAAAGAATATAAACTCTTGATTGGTGAACGAACCTCAGAAGATATTAAGATAAAAGTAGGGACCGTGTTTGCGGGAAGTCGTAAAGAAGAATTAGATATTCGTGGACGTGACATGATTACTGGTCTACCTCGTACCGTCACAATTCGCTCTGAAGAGATTGAAAGAGCATTGAAAGAATCGATTTCCATGATTGTTCAAGCTGCTAAAAATGTCTTAGAAAAAACGCCTCCAGAATTATCAGCAGACATTATTGACCGAGGTGTAATTTTAACAGGTGGTGGTGCTTTAATGCACGGAATTGACCTCCTGCTAGCTGAAGAACTTAAAGTGCCAATTTTCCTTGCAGAGCATCCAATGGACTGTGTGGCAATTGGAACAGGGATTATGTTAGATAATATCGGAAGAGCTTCAGAATGACTAAGACCAACTGCCCTTGTTCAACATAAGACTTTATTTGTATAATAAACATAACTTACTCGAAAGTGGTGACGAATTTGTTCCGAGGATTTTATACTGTGGCGTCTGGCATGATTGCTCAACAACGCCGAACTGAATTATTAACGAATAATATGGCAAATGCCAATACGCCTGGTTATAAAGCGGATCAATCCGTCATTCGTTCGTTTCCGGATATGTTAATGTCTCGATTAGGGAATGGACAAATTCCTACTGACGATCCTCTCCAATTAAAAACCATGAATCGTGTGGGAGCCATTAATGCAGGTGTATATATGCAAGAAACACTTCCTTTATTTACCCAAGGTCAGATTAACGAAACAGAGTTAACTACGGATGTTGCACTAATTGATGGAAATGTGCCGACGAATCCAGCTACCGGGAAACCAGGAGCGTTTTTATTTCGTTTAGAGAATCAAACCCAAGGTGAATCGTATACACGTAATGGGAATTTCACATTAGATGGACAAGGGTTTTTAGTAAATCCACAAGGTCTTTATGTGCTTTCTGATACTGGAACACGTATTCAACTTCAAAATGACGACTTTTCGGTTACTGCAGATGGGCGTATTTTAGTAGATGACATAGAAGTTAATCGAATAGGAATTTCGTATGCAGAAAATCCTCAAGCATTAATTAAAGAAGACAATGGGTTATTTAGAACAGTAGATGAAACAGATTTGCCATCTGCTTATACAACACCAGAAGCAACCTTTTCTATGCAACAAGGATTTTTAGAAGGATCCAATGTGGATTCAGCGCGCACAATGACGGATATGCTAACTGCTTATCGTGCATTTGAAGCAAACCAAAAAGTTCTTCAAGCATATGATCGTAGCATGGAAAAAGCAGTAAACGAAATTGGACGTGTATAAAATTACTAGGAAAGGAGGCAACCAACAATGCTTCGAACGATGATTACATCTACAAATACGATGTCTCAATTACAACAGCAATTAGATACAATCGGTAACAACTTATCTAACTCAGCCACTACTGGCTACAAAGCACGCGATGTGAAATTTCATGAATTGTTGTATCAGCAATTTGACAATGACAAATTGGATCGAGCTCCTCGTCAATCTCCAACCGGTATTCGGTATGGAGTAGGAGCTGTCCTTGGACAAGCTGAAATGAATTGGAAACAAGGTACTCTTCAGCCAACAGGACGTGAATTAGATTTTGCTTTTACAGAGCCAAAACAATATTTTAATATTTTAATGCCAGACGAAGCGAATGGCACGAAAACGGTCTATACAAGACAAGGTGCATTCTATATGTCACCAATGGAAAACGGACAATTTATGCTAGTTAACGGCGAAGGTTATCCTGTAGCTGACTCTCAAGGAGCTCCGATAGAATTAAATGAAAATGCATCGAATTTCACAATATCTGATGGTGGAAATTTAACGGTCCGTTATCCTGATGGCTCAACTACACAAACGCAGTTGGCCGTTTCTGTGTTACAAAAACCACAATTCATGGAAAACTTATCAGCTGCTTATCTTGGCTTGCCTACGAATTTAGATGAATTAGGGGTAACCGAGCAAGACATCCTGACGAATTTACAAGGGGCAAATCGAGCAGAAATAGCGATGCAAAATGGTTCACTTGAAGCTTCAAACGTGAACATGTCCAAAGAATTTACTGAATTAATTAGTACACAACGCTCTTACCAATTTAATGCTCGTGCAGTGACCATGGCAGATCAGATGCTTGGACTCATAAACGGGATTCGATAAGGAGAACTTACGAATGACTGAAGAAGTAAAGGACGAACGAAAGGTTCAGTATACATCTAACACGTCTAAGCGAAAACAGCATCAAGCTGAAAAAGCGGAGTCGGGAGCGATCAACAAAACATGGTGGGTTCAAATACGTCTTTTTCCGATTTGGCTTCGCATTCTTCTCATAATAGCTCTCATGATTGGTGCAATCGCAGCCGGTGTAATAATAGGGTATGGTTATATTGGTGATGGTGAACCAAAAGACGCACTTAAATGGGAAACATGGCAACATATTTTAGATATTGTGAAAGGCAAGTAAAAGCACTTGCTTGCTCATTGTGAATGAAATAAACATGTGGGGGAATACCAATGCTATCTGCTGAACAGATTCAAGCGATTTTACCACATCGCTATCCTTTTTTACTCGTTGATCGCATCATAGAAATCGAGGATGGAAAACGAGCAGTTGGAATAAAAAACGTATCAATAAACGAAAATTACTTTAACGGTCATTTTCCTGGATATCCTGTTATGCCAGGTGTATTAATCGTTGAAGCTCTTGCCCAAGTAGGTGGAGTTGCTTTATTGAATAAAGAAGAAAACAAAGGCAGATTAGCCTTTCTTACAGGCATTGATAATTGTCGTTTTAAACGCCAAGTGGTTCCAGGGGACCAACTCCGATTAGAAGTGGAATTTACAAAGCTTCGTGGAGCTATGGGCAAAGGACATGCCATCGCAACTGTAGATGGAGAAATCGCGTGTGAAACAGACATTTTATTTGCACTGGGACCTATTGTAGAATCAGAAAAAAAATAATACATATGATTGTGAGTTGTTTAATGCTGACCGTCTGCGGGAATACTACTTACAGACGGTGTAGCCTTTCATCGTAGGAGGTTAAAGCTTCATGTATAGAGAATTATCATCTGGAGTCAAGAGTAGTATCACTCGCTCCATATCATCGGTTTTTGAAAATTATATGGCATCCATTGCATGGGATGAAAATCGTTTCCAAATGGAAGATTTCATTCATGCGTGGCGCACCTATATTAATGAGTCTGCCACTTGGACAGATAAAGTATCAGATGAAATCAAAAAAAGTCCTGCTTTCCATGAGGAAGTTGCTAAGAAAATGAATCAGGTTATCGACAAAATTCTGAATGAGCCACCGTCTGAACAGCAAGTTGCAAACATCGAAATCATGCAAGAAAAATTGAACACACATTATGATTATGCGTGTAAAGCAGAAGCTTCATACGTCGAATCAATTTTAAAACAAAAACAAAACACATAATCGGATAGTTCCTTCCTTTCCCGGGTAACCTACAGTGAATCACACGCTGTGTGGTGAATGAACCAAGAAAGGAGGGAATTTTTTCATGTGGAAAAAAGCAACAATACTATTCGGGATGAGTGCCCTACTACTTGTAGGTTGTAATAACAACGACGATGATGTACCCGAAGCGGATGAAACCCCAATGGAAGACGTTAGAGAAGATACTCAAGATGTGGTTCCTGGAACGGATGATGGAAACCAAGTGGAACCAACTACCGAAGACGAAAACACTGACGAAGACAAAGATATGATGCAGGATCCTAACACAGAAGACGAAGAAATTATCGAAGATGATATGGATGCACGTGATGCTGATGACAAAGATAAGTAATGCTTAATGAAAGAATGCCACTGAATATTTTCAGTGGCATTTTTTGTATGTGGAATGATCTCATATTGAATTTTGGCGATCTCAGTTGTAATGGTCATTCTAAATGGACGAGTTACCCAAGCAAATCAAAACTGCAATGGATGCTAAGTACAGCGTGTATCCCAATCTAGGCAGTGTTATCGGTATTATTGAGTAAAACGGTTGTATGGACCTGCTAGCTATCACTTTGCAGGTGTTACTGGCGGTGAAAATGGTCCCAGTTAGACAAATGGGATTCTTAGGTAGAAATATTGGAATCTCAGTTAGAAAAATCGACATCTCAGTTGTTATTAATTGCACTCATAATTTATTGGAAACGAAAAAAGGCATAACACTCTTTCGAATGTTATACCTTCTATGATTTTCATCGATTCGCTAAGTCTTTTTTTAGTTGTGGTCTAGTGCGCATGTCTGATTCGAAGCGGGATACTAGTTCATCTCCGGATAAACCGTCTGTAATAAGTTCACTAAGTAATTGTTCGGCATATTTGCGTCTAACAACTTTTAGTGTTCCTTTTAATAATACAGAAGCATAATCACCAATTTTTTTAATAGTATACACAGCAACTTGAAAAGTAGCTGGTTCATTTTCTGGGTAAGAAATGACTACCTTCACATCAATAACTTCTTTGGATTCTTCAAATTGTTCAAAGAAGGTACTGTCATTTTGATCAATGTACATTTCTAAAATCCACGAACGATGACTGTTTTCTTGGTTAATAATTATGCCATCCACTAGTGGAATCGGAAGAATTTGATTGTCGTGAACCACTGCCATAGACAACATTTTAAATGTTTTCACCAAATATCACAGCCTCTCTTCACGTATTAGGTATGTTCATTATAACATAAGTCGTAAAAACTAGAGAAAATGGGCAACTTCGACATTCTCAACATAAGTAAAAACCTTACTCTTGCAAGGGAATATTGATTAAAACCAACTTTTAGGATGGGTGAAAATGAAATTATTAGGGGCTAAAACCAAAGGAAAATAAATTTTTGCTCAGTTGCAAACAATTTTAGATTGTCGATAAGATACGAAATATAGGAAAGAAAGGAGGTGAATCAGTGAATCAAGTAGGTATGATTGGAAGAATAACGAAGGATCCAATTTTAAGACAGCTATCCGAAGGGCGTGTCCAGGCAAGTTTTGTCTTAGCAGTAACAAGAACATTTAAAAATCAAAAAGGAGAAGATGCCGACTTTGTTTTGTGTACAGTCTGGGGTAAACTGGCCGAAAATACCGTTAAATTTTGTGGGAAAGGATCAATGATTGGTGTCAGTGGGCGGATTCAATCGAGATCATATCAAAAAGAAGACGGTAGTCGAGTATTCGTTACGGAAGTAGTAGGAGAAGAAGTTCAATTTTTAGCTACTAAACCAAAAGTAGAGGAAAAGCTTCTCTCAGATCCAGTTTCAACAGAAACAGATCTTGCAAATGATTTTGTTTTCACTGAAGAAGAACAGCGTGAGTTACCTATTACTTAATGCATGAAAACCACGGTAGACCGCACCGCTGGTTATTTTGAAAATCAATTGCACTATACTTCTATACAAGAAGAAAGGAATTCATCCAATATGAAAGGTTCTCCTGAACACCTCATTCGAATGGAACTACATATGGCACAAATGATTCGTATCATTGCCAATTTGAATGAGCGTTTACTACTTCTTGAAAGACAACTTCAAGAACCCGTATTAACAATACAAAAAGACAGATAACCTTAATAATCGAGAGAAAACCGGCCGTTTGAAGCACGGCCGGTTTCAATCATTCTAATTATCCAAATGTTAATAAATCACGCAAATCTTCATCTCCAAGCTCGGTAATCCATTGGCTTGATTGGATCAGGTCTTCTGATAAGGCTTGTTTATCACTTAACAATTTGTCGATTTTTTCTTCAATCGTACCAATCGTAACGAATTTATGAACATGAACAAATTTTGTTTGTCCAATTCGGTAAGCACGATCTGTCGCTTGATTTTCTACAGCTGGATTCCACCATCGATCGGCGTGCAAAACATGATTTGCTGCGGTTAAGTTTAAACCTGTACCTCCCGCTTTTAAGGAAAGCAGGAAGATGGGAAATTCTTTTTCTTGAAATGCTTCGACTAAGTTATCCCGTTGCTGTTTAGGCATACTACCACTTAAAAATGGTGTTTCAATATCATACAGTTCAGATAAACAATGTTGGAGTAAATGACCCATTCCAATATATTGAGTGAAAATCAGACATTGTTCACCGCGAGCAGCGATTTCAGCAGCAAGCGTGACAATTCTCGCTAATTTTTCAGAGCGCTCCATCATATCCTCGGCTGGTCCAAATCCCTCTTTTAAATACAAAGCTGGGTGATTACACAATTGCTTTAGCTTGCTTAACATTTTCAAAATAAGTCCTTTTTTCTCGAATCCAGTCAACGTTTCTAGTTTAAACAATGTTTCTTGAATTAAGCTTTCGTATAAGGCAGC